>DASSML010000272.1:0-3412 GCA_035688895.1 Gemmatimonadales bacterium | reverse complement strand
CGTCAGGTCCGGCGCGCCGGCGCCCCGGTTGCCCTCCGACCCAAGGAGTACGACCTGCTCCAGGCCCTGGCCCGGCGCGAGGGGCGCCTGGCCGAGCGGGGCGAGCTACTGCGCGATGTCTGGGGCTATCACGAAAGCGTCTTGAGCCGCACCCTGGACACCCACATCGGAGAGCTGAGGCGGAAGCTGGAGGCCGACCCGTCCGCGCCGCGGCACATCCTGACCGTGCGGAAGGCTGGGTATCGGCTGGCGGGGGCGGACGGACAGGCGGACGGACAGGCGGACGGGCGGACAGACGGACGGTCGGACGGAAACGGAGACAGTCGATCGCAGGAAGTACGCTGACGCCCTGCCCGTACGCCCGTACGCCCGTACGCCCGTCTGTCCGCCTGTCCGTCCGTCCGCCCGTCTGTGCGCCCCTGCGCCCTGCGCCCATATTCCCCCCATGCCCCACATCGAGACCATCGCCGTCCACGCCGGCCATGCGCCCGACGCCGGCACCGGCGCGGTGAGTCCGCCGATCCATCTTTCCACCACCTTCGCGCGTCATCCCGACGGGTCCCTGCCACAGGGATTTCTCTACGCCCGGGCCGACAATCCGACCCGGCACGCGCTGGAGGACGCGCTGGCGCCGCTGGAAGGCGGGGCGGTGGCGCTCGCCTTCGCGTCGGGGATGGCCGCGACCACGGCCGTGGTCCAGGCCCTCGCCGCGGGCGACCACGTCATCGCGCCGACCGACGCCTACTACGGCACGGCGAAGGTGCTGCGCGAGGTGTTCACCCGGTGGGGGCTGGCCTCGTCCTTCGTGGACCTCACCGATCCGGCGGTGGTGGAGCGGGCGCTGACGCCGAAGACCCGGCTGATCTGGATCGAGACCCCGTCCAATCCCACGCTGGCCGTCACCGACATCGCACGGATCGCCGCCATCGCCCGCGGGGCGGGGGCCTGGTGTGTCTGCGACAACACCTGGGCCACCCCCTTGCTGCAGCGGCCGCTCGGGCTCGGCGCTGACGCCGTGATGCACGCGACCACCAAGTACCTCGCCGGCCACAGCGATGTCACCGGCGGCGCCCTCGTGCTGCGCGAGGCCGGGGAGCTGGCCGACCGGCTGCGGGTGATCCAGACGGTGGGCGGCGCGATCCCGTCGCCGTTCGACTGCTGGCTGGTTCATCGGGGGATCCGCACCTTGCCCTGGCGGATGCGGGGGCACTGCGACAACGCGGAGCGGGTCGCCGCCTTCCTGGCCGGGCATCCGACCGTCGAGGCGGTGCATTACCCGGGGCTTTCGGCCGACCCCGGTCACGCCGTGGCGCGCCGGCAGATGTCCCGGTTCGGCGGCATGGTCTCGTTTCAGGTGAAGGGCGGGGCGGAGGCCGCCCTGAGAGCGGCCTCCCGGGTAAGGCTCTTCACCCGCGCCACCAGTCTGGGCGGGCCGGAGAGCCTGATCGAGCATCGGGCCTCGGTGGAAGGCCCCGAGTCCCGTACGCCCCCCGGACTGCTTCGGCTATCGATTGGGTTGGAGCACGCCGATGACCTGGTCGAGGATCTCGGCCAGGCTCTCGGCTGAGGGAAAGCTACGCGCTAGTCGTTGTCCGCCGGCTGGGCGGCGGTCAGGGCCTGCGGCTTGATGTGGCGGAT
Source organism: Gemmatimonadales bacterium (assembly GCA_035688895.1). Lineage (GTDB taxonomy): Bacteria > Gemmatimonadota > Gemmatimonadetes > Gemmatimonadales > GWC2-71-9 > CAVVWJ01. The sequence continues at coordinate 1,774 of DASSML010000272.1, read as the reverse complement.
CGCCCGCTTGGCGCCGGCGGCCACCTCGTCGTTGATATCCTCCTGCATGACCTTGAGCAGCTTGGGCACCGCGGCCTCGGCGGCCGGGCCGATCTCGCCCAGCGCCACGGTCACGGGGAAGCGCACGGCGGCGCTGGGGTCGTCGAGGCTCTCGATCAATGCGGGAACGGCGGCGGCGGCGGCAGGGCCCATTCCCGAGATCTCGTAGGCCGCGGCGTTCCGGGTCTGCGGGGCCGGCGCCTTCAGGTCGGCGATCCACTCGCTCAGCGTTCGACCATGGGATTCCGGCTCTTTCCCGGTGGCCGCTCCCTGGGCCGCGAGCGAGCCGGCGGCGAGCGTCAACGCGAGGGCGGCGGATCCGAGCGCACGACTCAACATGATTCCTCCAAGGTGATCATCACGGCGCCTCGGGCGCCATACAGCAATATATCCTGTCGGGAAACTTCCCCGGCCCCGAACCCGAAGTGGCAGCGCTCTCGCATTCACCTCTACCGACCCGGACCCATGATCCGACTTCGCTCCATCCTGGCACTGTCGACCCTCGCGCTCACGCTCACGGCCGCGCCGCTCCCCGCTCAGGGGCGCTCGATCGCCCGGGACTACCGGGCGGCGGCCGATAGCCTCATCCGGGCCGCCACCCGCGACAGCGCGGCCTACGTCCGGTTGGGGGAGCTGGTGGACGGGTTCGGCCACCGCCTGGCCGGGTCGCCCAGCCTGGAGGCCGCGATCGACTGGATCCTGGCCGAGATGCGGAAGGACGGACTGAGCAACGTGCGCGGGGAGCCCGTCATGGTGACGAGCTGGGTCCGGGGCCAGGAGTCGGTGGACCTGGTCACCCCCCGTCGGACCCCGCTCCGCATGCTCGGGCTGGGCGGGAGCGTGGCGACTCCGGCCGACGGGATCACCGCCCGGGTGCTGGTGGTCTCGAGCTTCGACGAGCTGGAGAAGCACCGGGCCGAGGCCCGCGGCCGGATCGTGCTGTTCGACGCGCCGTTCACCGAGTACGGTGAGACCCGGCGGTACCGCACCGACGGCGCGGTCGCGGCGGCGCGGGCCGGGGCGGTGGCCTCGCTCATCCGATCGGTGGCTCCGTTTTCGATCCGGAGCCCGCACACCGGTAGGGTCTCCTATCAGCCCGACGTGCCGAAGATCCCCGCCGCGGCGCTCAGCAACGAGGACGCCATGATGCTCCACCGGATGCAGGACCGGGGAGACAGCGTGGTCGTCACCCTGCGGATGCAGGCCCACGAGCTTCCCGACGCCCAGTCCCGCAACGTCGTGGCCGAGGTCGTGGGTCGGGTGCCCGACGAGGTGGTGGTGCTGGGCGGGCACATCGACAGCTGGGACGTGGGCCAGGGCGCGATGGACGACGGCGGCGGCTCGGTGGCCGCCTGGGAGGCGGTCCGGCTGATCCACAAGCTCGGGCTCCGTCCCCGCCGCACCATCCGGGTGGTGCTCTGGACCAACGAAGAAAACGGCGTCGAGGGCGGCGCGGCCTACCTGGAGCGGCATCGCGACTCGCTCACCAGCCACGTCATGGCGATGGAGTCCGACGGCGGCGTCTTCAGCCCCCGGGGCGTCCAGGTGGCCGGGACCGATGCGGCCGTCAACGTAGTGCGGCAGGTCGGTCAGTTGCTCAAGCCGATCGGCGCCGACCGGGTCACCAAGGTGGACAGCAGCCCCGAGGCCGACATCGAGCCGATGGTGACGCTCGGGGTACCCGGAATCGGCCTCGACGTGGATGCGTCGCGCTACTTCTGGTATCACCACACCG
>DASSML010000271.1:0-3641 GCA_035688895.1 Gemmatimonadales bacterium | reverse complement strand
GGCAGCGAGGCCGGTCGGGGAATCTTCACCGTCTACTACAAGCGCGAGCGAGTCTACCTCTCCCTCACCCCGGCCCAGTTCGACCGGGATTACCTGCTCGTGAGCCAGCTGGCTCAGGGAATCGGCGAGCTCGGCCTCGACGGCGGCACCACGGTGCGCTCCGACCTGGTGCGGTTCCATCGCGAGGGCGACCGGGTCGAGCTGTGGGCGGTCAATCCCCATTTCGCCGCCTCCCCCGGCACGCCGATGGCGCGCACGGTGGCCTACTCCTTCGGCCATTCCGTGGCCTGGGCCTTCCCCATCGCCAGCGTGAAGGACCCGCAGGAGTCCGAGGTGCTGATCGACCTCGCGCCGTTCCTCCTCTCCGACTGGCCCGACGTCGGCTCGGTGCTCCAGAACGCCGCCACCCAGCGCAAGCTCGGCATCACCGTGGCGCTGGACGACAAGCGCTCGAGCCTCCAGGAGCTTCGTCTCTTTCCAACCAACCTCGAGGCCGAGAGCCGTCTCACCTTCCAGAGCCCGAAGAGCCTGGGCCTCGAGACGGTCTCCGACTACCGCTCGATTCCGGTCGGCGTGCACTACTCCCTGATGGAACTGCCCGCCGAGCCGATGCGGCCCAGGTACGCCGACGACCGGGTGGGCTACTTCGTCTCGGCCCACAAGGACTTTTCCCGCGACACCTCGGAGAGCTACTTCGTCCGCTACGTGAACCGCTGGCGGCTGCAGAAGAAGGATCCGACCGCCGCGCTGAGCGAGCCGGTCACCCCGATCACCTACTACCTGGACCGGACCATCCCGGTGGAGTGGCGCTCGTACGTCCGGGCCGGGATCCTGGAATGGAACCGCGCCTTCGAGGACGCCGGGTACCGGAATGCGATCCAGGTGCTCGACGCGCCCGACGACAGCGCCTGGAGTGCCGCGGACGCGCGCTACTCCACCGTTCGCTGGACCGCCACGAATCGCTCGGTCTACGCCATCGGTCCGACCAACGTCGATCCCCGGACCGGCGAGATCCTCAACGCCGACGTGCTCATCTCCGCCGGATGGATTCAGACCTGGCGGGGGGAGACCCGCGACTACGTCGCCCCGCTCGCGGCGGTGCGCTCGGCGTTCGCACTCGACACCGCCCTCGCGAGCAGCGGAGAAGGCGCCCTGCTCTGCCGCTATGGAGAGGGATTGGAGCAGGACGGCGCGCTCGCCCGCACCCTGCTGGCGGCCCGCGGCATCGTCGGGGCGACCGGAGAGATGCCCGCGGCCTACATCGGCGAGGCGCTCAAGGCGCTGGTCATGCACGAGATCGGGCATACCCTCGGGCTCCGGCACAACTTCCGGGGCTCCGCCGGCGCCACCGCCGAGCAGCTGGCCGACCGAAGCTGGACCGCGGAGCATGGGCACGGCGTCTCCGTCATGGATTACAGCCCGCCCGCCCTCGCGGCCGATCCCCGGCGCCAGGCGAGCTTCTACGCGCCGACCATCGGGAGCTACGACCGCTGGGCCATCACCTACGGCTACGCCGACGCCGGGCCGCAGGCCACGGCCGATGAGCCGCGACTGGCCAAGGGCGGCGCCGCAGACACCGAGTCCTGGACACCCGACCAGGAGCTGAACGGGCTGCGCGCCATCGCATCACAGGCGGCCGATCCGGCGCACCTCTACGGCAGCGACGAGGACGCCGGGTTCGGCGGATACGGTCTCGACCCCACCATCTCGCGCTACGACCAGACCTCGGACCCGTTGCGCTGGGCGCGGGAGCGCGTCGGGCTGATCGACTGGCTCATGGACTCGCTCGACACCCGGGTGGTAGCGCCTGGCCAGGGCTATGGACGCCTGCGCTCGGCCTTCACCGACCTGTTGACCGACCGCTGGTACGCCCTCCTGATCACGACCAAGTACCTCGGCGGGGCCACCATCGCGCGCGACCACCGGGGGGACCCGGATGCGCGGCCGTCGTTCGAGACGGTGCCGGCCGAGCGCCAGCGCGAGGCCCTGGGCTTCATCGCCGAGGCCGGCTTCGGCGAGAATGCCTACCGCTTCCGCCCCGAGCTCCTGAGCCGCCTGGGACCGGACCGCTGGATGCACTGGGGCGTCTCTCCGGCCTCGGGCGGCCGGCCGGACTTCCCGCTCCACGAATGGGCCGTGGCGCAGCAGGGCTCGCTCCTCAACCAGCTGCTCGACCCGACCGTGCTGGCCCGGATCCGCGACGCGGAGCTCCGCGCGACCCCCGACAACCCGACCGTCGGACTGCCCGAGCTGTTCCACCGCCTGAGCCGCTCCATCTGGAGCGAGCTGGGTCAGAAGGGCGGTCCCCACCCCAACGGTCCGCGCAACATCGTCTCGGTCCGGCGCGATCTTCAGCGGCTCCACCTCAACGCCATGGTACGAATGGTGCTGGATCCGGCCCCCGGGACCCCGGAGGATGCGCGCAGCCTCGCCCGGGCCACCCTGACCGATCTGGCGGCCGGCATCGACCACGCCCTCGACGAAGGCCGCGACGACCTCGACGAGTACACCCGAGCCCATCTGGCCGACTCCCGCGAGCGCATCGCCCGCGCGCTGGACGCCCCGATGGTCGAAACCGCTACCCGGTAACGCACCATGATCGCCACGCCCGAGCCCTCTCCGCTGATCCAGGCCGTCGTCTACATGGTGGGCATCCTGAGCGGCTACGCCCTGCTCACGCCGCGACAGGAGTGGGCGCGCGCGTGGCGGACCGTGCGAACCATCTGGGAGCGGGATCGCCGCTAGGGGCACGCTCGCCTGGCACGGTGGCCCGGGCGGCCACCGTGGCGGGTTATCATTCCGGCCATGTCGTTGGCGCCCGCGTCCCCTTCTGCCTCCCCGTCTCCCGCCCTCCTCGTTCGAGACCTTCGCAAGCGCTACGGTGACGTCGTCGCGGTCGACGGCCTCGACCTCGAGATCGGGCCCGGCGAATGCTTCGGGCTCCTCGGCCCCAACGGCGCCGGCAAGACGACCACCATCGAGATCTGCGAGGGGCTCACCGAGCCGGACGGGGGCGAGGTCCTCGTGCTGGGTCGGCGCTGGGGCCGGGACGACCGGGAGCTGCGCGAGCTGCTGGGCATCTCGCTCCAGGAGACCCAGTTCTCCGACAAGCTCACCGTCGCCGAGACGGTCTCCCTGTTCCGGAGCTTCTACCGCGCCGGCCCACCGCCGGAGCGGGTCATCGCCCTGGTGCAGCTGGAGGAGAAGGCCAATGCCCGGGTGGGCCAGCTCTCCGGCGGCCAGCGCCAGCGGCTGGCGCTCGCCTGCGCCCTGGTCGGCGACCCCGCGCTGCTCTTCCTGGACGAGCCCACCACTGGGCTGGACCCCCAGTCCCGGCGCCAGCTCTGGGAGTTGATCGAGGGGTTCAAGGCCGGCGGCCGGTCGATCCTCCTCACCACCCACTATATGGATGAAGCGGAGCGGCTCTGCGACCGGGTGGCGATCGTGGACCACGGCCGGGTGATTGCGCTGGGCACGCCGCGGGAGCTGATCGCCTCGCTTCAGGCCGAGCACGTCCTGGCGTTCTCGGTAACGGAGGGGACCCGGCTCGATCCCGCCACGCTGCGCGCGCTCGACGGCGTGCTCGGCGCCCAGGCCTCCGACGGCACCATCGAGCTGCAGGTGGCCGAGCTGCACCGGAC
>DASSML010000270.1:0-8015 GCA_035688895.1 Gemmatimonadales bacterium | reverse complement strand
TCCCTGCAGCGCATCGATCGCGTTCTTCACCAATGATTCCATCGCCCACTCGAGCAGGACCGGATCGCCCAGCACCATCGGGCCCATTCCGGGCGCTTCCAGCTTGAGCTCGATGGGATTGGCCCGCTTGGGCAGCCGGGGCCGGAAGTAGCCGCCCACCCGGTCGGCCAGAGCGCCGAGCCCGATCGGCTCCCGCTTGGCCGGATTCCCGATCCGCTCGAACCGCCGTGCCACCCGATCGAGCCGCTCGGCGTCGGCGGCCAAGTGGTCCGCCAGATCGGGCGGCGGCGTCGGGCGGGAGCGGACCCGCTCGATCCAGCCCTGCAGGCTGGTCAGCGGAGTTCCCATCTGGTGGGCGGCCTCGCGTGCCATCGCCACCCAGAGCCGATCGCGCTGCGCGGCCATCCCGCTGCGATACGCGAACACCGCGACCGCCACCATCACGGCGATGGTCAGCGCCTGGAGCACGGCGAGCGCGGTGAGGTTCCGCTGCGCCGGGAGAGGGCCGTAATGCACCGTCCCCACCGCGGCGTCCACGATCGGCGGATTCTCCCGGTCCAGCCGCCGCGCGTAGTCCAGGACACGGGGGTCGTCGAGCGGCGCCTCGAAGGGAAGATTGGCGGCCGCGGTCACCTGTCCCTGCTGGTCGGTGACGATCAACGGCAAGCCGAGCGCCCGCACCTGTTCGCCCAACCGGAGCAGCGCTTCGGCCTCGGCATCGGGGTCGGGATCGTTGAGGCCACCGAAGACGCCGGAGTAGAGGCGGCTGGTGGCGAAGGCGTCGGCGCGGAAGTGACGGACGATGAGGAGTCCGGTACCCAGGCTCAGCCCGGCGAGCACCGCCACGAGGAGGACGGCCACCGCCGGCGCGAGCCGCTGCAGCCGCTCTTTACGCGGCCGGTACCAGGCGGTCGACACCGAGGTACGGCACCAGCGGCGCCGGCACCCGCACCGAGCCGTCGGCCGCCTGGTGATTCTCCAGCAATGCGATGATCGTGCGGGGGAAGGCCACACCCGAGGCGTTCAGGGTGTGGAGAAACTCCGGCTTGCCCTTAGGCTCCGGCCGGTAGCGAATGTTGGCCCGGCGAGCCTGGAAATCGGTGAAGGTGCTGGAGCTCGAGGCCTCCAGCCACGCACCCACGCCCGGCGCCCAGACCTCGAGATCGAAGGTGCGCGCACTGGCAAAGCCGGTGTCGCCGGCCGCCAGCTCCACCACGCGGTAGGGAATCTCCAACCGGCGCAGCACCGTCTCGGCGTGCTCCGTCATCCGGGCATGCTCGGCCGCCGAGTCCTCCGGCCGGCTGAAGCGCACCAGCTCGACCTTGTCGAACTGGTGGACCCGGATCAACCCCCGGGTGTCCTTGCCGTGCGCGCCGGCCTCGCGGCGAAAGCACGGCGTCCACGCGACGTAGCCGAACGGCAGCTGGGCCCCCTCGAGAATCTCGTCCCGATGGATGTTCGTGACCGGCACCTCGGCGGTCGGGATCAGAAACAGGTCGTCACCGACCGTAGCGTACAGATCGTCCTCGAACTTGGGCAGCTGCCCGGTGCCGGTCAGGCTCGCGCGGTTGACCAGATAGGGCGGCGCCACCTCGGTGTAGCCGTGCTCGCGGGTGTGAAGGTCGAGCATGAAGCCCGCGAGGGCGCGCACCAGCCGCGCCCCGGCACCACGGAAGAGAGGGAAGCCTGAGCCGGTGAGCTTGGCGCCCGCCGGCAAGTCGAGCATGCCCAAAGTCGCGGCCAGCTCCCAGTGCGGCTTCGGCGCAAAGTCGAACGCGGCCGGCTCGCCCCAGCTCCGCACCACGCGGTTGGCGGTCGCGTCGCCATCGGGCACCTCCGGAGCCGGAAAGTTGGGCAGGGTCATCGCCCGCCGGTCCAGCTCCGCGTCGATCTCGCGCAGCTCCTGGTCGAGCGCCTTGACCTGCTCGCCGGATGCCTTGAGCGTCGCCATCAGCTCGTCGGCCGGCTCCTTGGCGCGCTTCCGGCGGGCTACCTCTTCGCTCGCGGCATTCCGCTCGGCCTTGAGCGACTCGACCCGCACCAGCAGCTCCCGCCGCCGGCGGTCGAGCTCCAGCACCTCGTCCACCAGCCGCGCGACCCCCGGGTCCGCCCGCCGAAGCAGGCTGGCTCGGCTGCCCTCCGGGTCCTGGCGGAGGCGCTTGAGATCGATCACGGGGAGCCTACTTGTCGGGGAAGCCGGGCTCGAGGCCCCGGTAGCCGCAATTATGGTCGGTGAGCACCTTGAAGTGGATCTCGCCGTCCTCGATCGAGAGGACCTCCATCTTGGCGTAGATCGGAACGCCGAGGGAGCAGATCACCCGGGAACGGACCAGCAGTCGGTCGCCCACGGCCACCGCCACCTTCGCGTCGGTGATGTAGCCGTTGCTGGGCGCCTCGGTGATGCTGTCGAACGCCTCCGTGGTCTTCTGAATCCCCGGATCGGCGGTGGTGCCAGAGGGGAAGCCCATCGCGGCCCGCGGCAGCAGGACCGGCTGACCGGTGGCCGCGTCGCCCTCGATGTCGAAGGCGAAGTCGAACTCGCCGCTCTGGTCGGTGCGGATCGGGCCGGTGGAGATGGAGTACGCGCTCGCCGTGGTGATCGGCGTGTCGGTAAGGGAGCCGACCGTGTTCTCCTCGACCGCGTTCTCGTCGGTCGGGTCGGCCAAGCTGTTGCTGTCGCTGCAGGCCGCCAGGGCGGCCAATGGGAGCAGCAGAAGGAGGTGTCGGAGTGGTGGCATGAGAGGGGAAGGTTAAGAGCCCGACGAACAGCGGTCAACCTTCGACCGTTTCTTGACTTCGCCCGCGGCGAACCCTACGTTGCGACACCTTTTTTCCGCGATGGCGCCGACGTGACGAGTGGGCTGTCCGAGGTGGTGCAGGGCCTCGCCCGGCGCGAGGGAGTGCAGGCCGTACTGCTGTTGAGCGGCGACGGGCTCGCCATCGCGCATCACGCGCGCGACCGGTTCGAGCCGGAGGCAGTGGCCGCCCTCGCGGCGACGCTGGCTCGCTTCGCCGGACAGCTGGGAGACGGCGCCCGCCAGGGTCCGCTCCACACCAGCGTGCTGGAATACGCCCACGGCGTCCTGATCCTGGCCCGGGTGGGCACGGGCGACTGGCTCGCGATCCTGGCCGCCGCCGATGCCGACGTCGGTCCCCTGCTCTACGACCTGCGCCAGCACCGCACCGCCCTGGCTGCTCTCCTATGAGGTGGGCGGTCCTCCTCGCGGGTGGCTCGGGCACCCGCTTCTGGCCGCTCAGCACGCCGGATCATCCCAAGCAGCTGCTCCCGCTGACCGGCTCGGCCTCCAGCGCCGAGGATGCGGTCGAACGGCTCACCGGGCTCATTCCGCGCGAGCGGATCCTGGTGGTCGCGGGCGCGGGACTCGCGCCCAAGCTTCAGGCGAGGCTGCAGCTGCCGGCCGCCAACGTCCTGGTCGAGCCCGTCGCCGCCTCCACCGCACCCGCGCTCATCTGGGCCACCTGGGAGGCCCGCCGCCGCGATCCTTCCGCCGAAGTCCTCTCGCTCCACGCCGACTGGGCCGTGGGCGACGCGGCCGCCTTCCGCCGCACCGCCGACGTGGCGCTCGCTACGGCGGTGCGGCATGACCGGCTGGTCACCGTCGGGATGGTGCCCTCGCGCCCCGAGACCGGCTATGGCTACATCGTGCCCGGCGCTCCGCTCGACGGTGAGGCCCGCACCGTGGCGCGCTTCTCCGAGAAGCCCGACGCGGCCACGGCGCTCGACCTGATGGCGGACGGCGCCCTCTGGAACAGCGGGCTCTTCGCCTGGACGGCGGCCCGGCTCCTCGCCGAGACCGAGGCGCACACGCCCGAGGTGGCGCCGGCGCTGCCCGCGCTCGCGGCGGGTGATGTCGGGCGGTTCTTCGCCACCCTCACGCCGGTGTCGATCGATGTGGGCGTGCTGGAGCGGAGCAGCGCCGTCGCGGTGGTGCCGGGCGCCTTTGCCTGGGACGACGTCGGCACCTGGCAGGCGCTGGCCCGGGTGCGGCCCAAGGATCCGAGCGGCAACGTGGTCGTGGGCGAGGCGGTGCTGCACGACACCCAGGACTCGGTGGTCTGGAGCGACGGCGATCCGGTGATCCTCTTCGGGGTCCAGGACCTCGTCGTGGTCCACGCGAACGGGCGGATTCTGGTCATGCCTACGGAGCGGGCCGCCGCCATGAAACAGCTCCTCGATGCCCTGCCGCCCGCGATCCGAGAGGTGGGCGGAGGCGGGGGCGGATGACCGCGCTCTACCTGCTTGAGCCCGACGCGGCCGAGCCCGCCTGGGCGCCGTTCGCCGGGGTGCGGCCGGTGGCGGAGCTCAGGGCCGGGCTCTGGCGGATCAGAGAACGGTGGGAGGCGGCGCTGCAGCAGGACGCGACCGCCATCCTGGGAGCCCATGTCGCGGGGTTCAGCGAGCTGGACGAGCCGCCGAGCCGGGTGCCCGGCAGCATCGAGGGCCCCGCGGTCGTGGCCGCATCCTGGTTCGCACCCGGCGGCGCCGCCATCTCCCTCGACCCGAGTGTTCGGCGTCTGGTCCACGAGGGCTCCACGGTCGCCTGGGTCGTCCCGCCGGGTGGGACCTGGAAGGGTCCGGGCGATGCGGGCCCGGCGGCCGAGCTCGACGGCGTCCGCCTGCGCGGCACCTGGGAGCTGATCACGGCCCTCGAGCGGCTCCTCGGCGAGGACTGCGCCGACTTCCGCACCGCGCCGCGCCAGCCGGTCCCTGAAGGCAGCATAGTGCTGGGCGATCCCGGCGACGTGATCTGTCTCAACGCGACGGTCGAGCCCGGGGTCGTGTTCGATGTGCGGCAGGGACCGGTCGTCCTGGATGAAGGGGTCGAGGTCCAGCACGGAACCCGGCTGGAGGGTCCGCTCTACGCCGGCCCCGGAACCCGACTGTTCGGCGGATACATGCGCAGCTCGGTGTTCGGGCCCGAATGCAAGCTCCGCGGGGAGATCGCCGCCAGCGTGTTCCTGGGCTACGGCAACAAGGCCCACGATGGGTTCGTGGGCCACAGCGTGGTGGGACACTGGGTGAACCTGGGCGCGGGGACCACGACGTCCAACCTGAAGAACACGTACGGCGAGGTCCGCCTGGAGATCGCCGGACACCGCGTCGCGACCGGGCGGATGAACCTGGGCACCCTCTTCGGCGATCACGCCAAGACCGCGATCGGCACCATGCTCGCCACCGGCTCGGTGGTCTCGGCGGGCGCGAACGTCTTCGGCCCGGTTACACCGCCCAAGTACGTGCCCCCGTTCGCCTGGGGGACGGCCGGCGAGCGCATGACCGAAGACGGATTCCTCACCGTCGCGCAGCGCGTCCTGGCGCGCCGGAGCCTGGAGTGGACCGAGAGTCGGCGCGAATCCCTGCGGCAGACTTACCGGCGAGGGGCGCGGGGATGAGCACCCTCTTCGTCCTGGGCTCGGGCTCGCGGGGGAACTGCTGCGCGGTGGAGCTCGACGGCTTTGCCGTGCTCATCGACGCCGGGTTCAGCGCCCGGGAGATCGAGCGGCGGGCGGAGCTCGCCGGGCTGGCCCTGGAGCGGGTACGCGGCATCGTGCTGACGCACGAGCACGGCGATCACGCCCGCGGCGCCGCACGCCTGGCGCGCCGGCTCGGCACGCCGGTGGTGACCGCGGCGGGAACCTGGAGCCGGCTCGGGCCGCGCATGGGCGCCGCCGAGCACCGGACCCTGGGCTTCTGCGGCAACGTGGAGCTGGGACCGTTCCGGGTGACCGCCTGCCCCACCAGCCACGATGCCGCGGAGCCGCTGGCGGTGGCGGTCGAGGCCGGCGACGGCGCCAGAATCGGGGTGGCGTACGACCTCGGCCGGCCCACGGCCGCGGTGCGGTATCTGCTGCGGGAGCTCAGCGCGATCGTGCTCGAGGCCAATCACGACGACGTCCTGCTCCGGACCAGCAGCTATCCCCCGGTGGTGCAGCGGCGGATCGCCGGGTCGGCCGGACACCTCTCCAACCGGGCGGCGGCCGAGCTCCTGGCGGAGCTGCACCACCCGGGCCTCGGCGTGGTGGTGCTGGCGCATCTCAGCCGCCAGTGTAATTCAGCAGACGATGCGCGATCAACGGTGGGGTCCGCGCTCAAGCGGGTGGGCTTCGGGGGGGTCCTGCACGTGGCCGAACAGGACGAGCCGCTGGGTCCGATCGTGATCGGACCGCCCAGCGGGACGCAGCTCAGGCTGGCGCTCTAGGCCTCAGGTCGGGTCGGTATCGGGGTCGGGCGGCACCGGGACGGTGTCCGGCCGCTCCGTCGGCGGTCCGACGAGGTCGAAGGTGACGGGCTCCGTCAGGTCGCCCCCCGACAGCGTCAGCCGCTTGCCCTTGAGCTTGAGGCGGTAGTTGACCCACTCCCCGCCGAGGGCGAGCGCCAGGCTGTCTCCTATCAGGCGCCAGCGCACCGTCTCGTCGCCGTAGCTGGCGCTGCTGTCGGCCCGGACGATCACGATGCGGGGCCCCTCCTTCTTGGGCCCCTGCTTGAGATCGAACTTCCAGGTACCCAGGATCGCCTGGGTCTGGGCCACTGCCATGGACGGCGCCCCGAGCAGAACCGCCGCCACCATCCAGCCGAATCTCACGAATCCCCCTGCGCAATAGTCAACGCGGACCGGGTCCAGTCTAACGACCCGGTCCGCGCCCACCAAGACCGCAAACTCTGTGCTCAGCGACCGACCGGGAAGCCGAACCCGACCGCGAGCTGCACGTCGTTCTGGGTCTTCGTCCCGTCAATCTCCGCGGCGGCGTCGAACCGGCTGCCGTAGATGTAGTCGTCGGCCGCCACGTAGAAGCTCAGCGCGCTGCCGAGCCGGAACCCGAGCGTGGCGCCGACCACGCCGCCGACGTCGCTGTTGTCCTCCACGTTTTCGTAAGCAGTGCCGCCACGCTTCACCAGGCTCACACCGCCGTTGAGGGTGAGCCAGACCGGCTCGGTCATCGGGATCGCGTGAACGGTGGCGCGGGCGCTGCCGAAGAGGAGATTGGCGTCGGTCTTGGTGGTGGTCCCGTTCTCGAGGTTGAAGTGGAGATCGCTGGGCACGTAGCTCACCGTGGTCTCGAGGCCGAACCTCGGACTGAAGGTGATCCCCAGTCGGCCCCCAACGGCCAGCCCGACCTCCTGCTTGAACGACTCCCCGTTGGCCGCCTTCACCAGCTCAGTGGTGGGGATGTAGACGCCGATGGTGGGGGAAAGCGAGAGCCGCTGGGCGGCGGCGGGCGTAGCGGCGGCGCTCAGACCGAACAGCACCAGGCCGAGCGCGGCGCGAAGCGTGCGGGACACGGGACCTCCTCCGGGGCGATGGCGAGTGCCGCGCGGGGCGGCGGGGCTTTGTCTGCTTGGACCTATCTGTCAGACGCGCCCTTGGCAATCCCGTTCTCACCTCGTGCCGGTTGGCGCTGCCCCTCCCAGCGGGTGCCGCCAATGACCGCAGATGGCTCCGGATCGGTGAACGCGCTCCCCGACCACGCCCCCCCATCACCCACTCATCCGTTCCGCGTTCATCTGCGGCCCAACGACCTGCCAACGGACTATTTCTCCAGCTGCTCTGCCCGATCGAGCTCGGCCATGAGCACCGGCTGGGCCTTCGCTTGCGGCGCCATGATGGTCCGCGCCCGCTGGATCTCGGCCTCGGCCTCCGGGCCCCGCCCCAGGGCAAGCAGGCACTCGCCCAGACCCAGATGCGCCTCGGCCGTTCGGTAGTTGTCGGGGCCGAGCCTCGTGGCGCCAGTTTCCACGGCCGACTGAAGCATGCCGAGCGCTTCCTCCGCGCTTCCGAGCTGCACCAGGCTCCGACCCAGGCCGGTGAGCGCCAATACCCGGAACGGATCGGTATCGGGATTGTCGGTGTTGAGCTTGGCCAGCGCCTCGCGGAACTGCGCTGCCGCCTCGCGGTACCGACCCCCTTCCCGGAGCGCCCGCCCCCGTTGGACCTCGACGGCGATCGTGTTGCGGTGACCCTCGCCCAGGATTCTGCGATTGATCGCCAGCACCCGAT
>DASSML010000269.1:0-3280 GCA_035688895.1 Gemmatimonadales bacterium | reverse complement strand
CACGAGTCGCCAGTCGTTGGAGACGAAGGGAAAAGCGACGGCGAGCGGAATGCGCAGCACGCTCAGCACATCCGCGGTCGTCCATCGGCGTCGGGGTTGCTCCCCCCTCGGGCGAGGACTACTTTCGGACACCTTGCTCCTTTCGCTTGGCAGGGGGCCGGGGACCGCGGCGACCTGGCGTGGAAGATACTCGTCGCCCTGTCCATCCGCTGACTATGCTGGATACCGCGGTGATCCCCTGCGGCGGACTCGGTACCCGCCTACATCCGATCAGTCGGTGGCTGCCCAAGGAGATGCTGCCGGTGGCGTTGCGCCCGGTGCTCCACTGGGCCTTCGACGAGGCGGCGGACGCCGGGCTCCTGCGTGTCATCGTGGTCACCAATCCGCACAAGCCGATGCTCGAGGCCGCCGCGCGGAGCTATGTCGGTCCGCTGGAGCTCGAGTTCGTGCCCCAGGATCACCCGCGGGGCCTGGGCGACGCCCTGCTCCGCGCTCGCGACCACCTCTCGGCGTCACCCTTCGCCGTCATCCTTCCCGACAATCTCTTTCTCGGCGCCAATCCCACCGCGGCGGTGCTCGCGGTGCATCACGCCACCGGCCTCGCGACCGTGCTGCTGGCCGAGGTCACCCGCGAGCAGGCGATGACCAAGGGCGCCACCGGACGGGCCACGGTGGAGCGGACGGCCGACGGGGGCTATCGCGTCGTCGCGATCGCCCCCAAGGGCAAGGGCAGGTTCGACGCAGGGCAGAACGGGGCGTTCACTCCCATCGGGCGCATGGTCCTTCCCACCGGGAGCCTCGAGCGCTTCGAGGCAATCCAGCGGGAGCTGCCCGCCGGCGCCGAGCTCGACGACGTGCCCCTGCTGCAGCAGCTGGCGCGGGAAGGCGCGCTCGCCGGCGCGGTCGCGGAGGCCCGCTTCTTCGACGTGGGTGTTCCCGAGGGGTATCGCGAGGCGGTCACGGCCTTCCCGGCGGCCGCGCCGTGACCGCGGGTTTCTCCCATGCGGCCGCGGAGCTGACCGGTTTGATCTCCGCCCGCCTCTCCGACGCGGACGGGCTCTCGGCCGTCGTCGTCTCCGCCGCGGGCGCAGCCGGCATGCCTGCGCTGGGACCGCCGCAGGTGCGAGAATGGCCCCGGGGGCTCGCGATCGCCATGCTCTGCCGCGAGGGGCACATCGTTCTCCACGCGCTCGCGTCCGAGGGCATGTGCTTCGTGGACGTGCTCATACGCGCACCGGCCGAGGCCGACCGGGCGCTGGAGGTCATCGCTCGACGCCTCACCGCGGGGTGATCGCGCGGCGGCACTCGCCGTATTGTGGGAGGGAAGCGGTCAGCCCTGCAGGGCGGCGACCGGCGGACGCGCGGAGCCGGTTCCGCGCACTACTCCTTCGGCCCGGCGATGCGCGGTCAGATACGCGGCGGCCACCCGCTGTACCTCGTCCGCGGTGACGGCGCGATACTTCGCCGCCGGATCGGCTAGCTCGGCGAGGCCGGTCCCGGCCAGCCAGGCCTCCAGGATCTCGCCCGCCACGCCGCTGCCGTTCTGGCGATTCACCTCGGCCTGCCCCGCCAGGTAGTTCACCGCCTGCCCCAGCTCCGCCGGCGAGACCGGCTCCCGGACGAACCGATCCAGCTCGAGCAGCATTTCCTCCCGGGCCTCGTCCTCCCGCTCCGGCGAGGTCGCGATGTAGCTCAGCAGCGCGCCGGCCCGCGCCTTCTGCCACGCGGTCGCCACGACGGTGTAGGCCAGCGAACGGCGCTCCCGGAGCGCCTCGAAGAGACGGCCGCCGAGCCCGCTCGCGACCGCGGCCCAGACCTGCGCGGCGGCATAGTCCGGATCGCGTCGGCTCGGACCGGGAAACACCATGGCGAACGCGGCCTGGGCCTTGTCTCTCGTCACCAATCGCGTCGCCGGCTCCCCGCTCTGCCCCGCCGCCCACTCCATCGGTGCGAGGGCGCCCACGCCGGCGCGCGCGGGGTAGCGCCCGAAGACTCCGGCCAGCTGCTCCGACGCGCGCTCCGGATCGACATCACCCACCGCGATCACTACCGGGCGGACCGGCACCAGCGCCCGCGCGTGCCACGCCCGTACCTCGGCCGGCTCGATGTCCGCGAGGGTGTTGGGCAGGCCGGCCACGGGCAGGCCGTACCCGTGGTCGCCGTAGGCCGCCGAGAAGGCGAGCTGGAAGGGGTAGCGGAACATGTCGTCGGCGACGCGCTCCGCCTCCGCCACCATGAGGCCGCGCTCCGCCTGCACGTCGGGGTCGGCCAGGCGGGGCTGGCGGAACACCAGATCGAGCAGCACCGCCGCGTCGGACAGCCGGTCGGCCAGCACCGAGGCACCGAAGCCCAGCCAGTCGGACGCCGCACCGGGCGCGATCGACCCCCCCAGGCCCTCGAAGGCGAACGCGAGCTGGCCGGCATCGTACCCACCGGCGCCGCGAACGGCTGAGCGGATGGTGAGGGCGCCCAGCCCGGCACGGGCGGGCGGGTCGGTCTCGGGCTTGGGGACATAGAGTCCCAGCGCCACCAGCGGAACGCCGGACTTCCGCCGCACCAGCAGGTCGGCGCCGTCGAGCCGGGTATGCACCACGTCGGCCTCACGCCGGCGCGGCGCGGGAGACGAGCGCGCCGCGATGGCGGGGATCGCCGGGGGAGACGGGACCGCGCCGCGATCCAGGCCGGTAACCGCGAAGGTGCGCGCCAGCCGGTCGGCCGTCAGCTCCTCGCCCTGGTCCGGAGGCAGGTACACCACCGCCGACACCGCGTCCGGATGGAGGTAGCGTGCGGCGGCCTCGCGCACTTGGTCGGGACTCTGCGATAAGATCGCGGCATACTCGCGGTCGAGCAGCTCTACCCCATCCAGCGCCTCGGCGGCCGCGAGCGCGCTGGCCCGGCCGTCCATCGACTCGAGCCGGCGCGCCCACCGCGCCTGCAGCAGGGTGCGGGCGCGAGTCAGCTCCTCCTCCGTCGGTCCCAGCAGGGTGAGACGGGAGACGGTTTCCGCGATCCCCTCGAGCGCCTCCGCCACCCGGGCCGGGCGCAGCTCCGCGCTCACGCTGAACACCCCGACCTCGGTGGGCGCGTAATGGTGCGCCGCGGCCCAGGTGACGATGCCGGGCTCGCGGAGCCGCCGGTACAGCCAGCTGCCTCGCCCGGTGCCCAGCACGGTGGCGGCGAGGTCGAGCGCCGGGGCGTCAGGGTGCAGCGGCGGGACCGCGCGCCAGCCGAGCACCAGCTCCGCCTGGGCGACATCGCCCCGCAGCGTTCGCGCCCGCAC
>DASSML010000268.1:0-9026 GCA_035688895.1 Gemmatimonadales bacterium | reverse complement strand
GAGCAGGATGCCGAGCCACCTCACCGCGTGCTCTCCCGCGGGCGGAGCCGCTGCTCGATCTCGCTCACCCAGCGCACCCGCAGGCGCCGAAGCACGACCAGGTAGGCCACGAAGCCGAGGCCTGCCGCGCCGAGGCCGATGCCCAGTGCCTCGCGGGAAGCGAACCGCGGTACGAGGAGGTGATGCAGCCCGAGCGCCGCGGCGGCCAGCAGCAGGTTGAGCCAGAGCGCGTGGCGAATCGCGAGATGCTGTCCGACGGGCCGGAGCATGATCCACAAATGGCGGATCGTCAGCAGCCCGAGCACGATGAAGCCCGCGGCGCCGGCCACGGCCAGTCCCGGCGCCCCGAAGCCGGCGCCCAGGGCGAGAGACAGCACCAGTGTCGTGGCACAGGCCGCGTACATGTTGTGGGTGTTGACCGCCTTTTCCTCCAGGCCGTCGATGGTGGTGCGCAGCATCGCGTATCCGAGATACGGGACCACGCCCGCCATCAGAATCCGGATGAGGGGTACCGCCTCGCCGTAGGCTGGTCCCAGCCACACGGTGGCGATCTCGTCCGACCACACCAGGAGCTGCACCGTCCCGAACAGACCGAGGTGCAGGACCATGGAAATCATGTCCTCAACCCGGTCGCGAAGGAAGTCGTGCTGCTGGCGGGCCCGGAGCGCCGCCACCTTGGGCAGGGCGACCAGGCTGAACGCCGAGGTGGCGCCCTCGGCTATCCGCAGGATGGACTGACCCGCCACCAGGAAGCCCGCCTCGCGCAGCGAACCAAAGTAGGGCGCGAGGAAGGGGCCGATCGCCATGAGACTGCCGAAGGCCAGGCCGCCCGGTACCCTGGGGACGCCGTATCGCATCAGCTCATTCAGGCGCCCGCGGATCTCCGCCCAGCCGATCCGCGCCGCGGTGGCGCGGAGCAGCCAGCGGCATACGGGGACCGCACTGGTGAGCAGCACGAGCCCCGTGAGCAGGACGATCACGTCCACCCGCCCCGACCGGGCGAGCGGCCACGCGACTGCCACCGGACCCAGCGCCAGTGCCCAGAGCTGCCACAGGTTGGCCCGGCCGATCCGGTCGGTACCGCGGTAACGGGCCAGCACGACGGTGAAGGCCGCCATCGCCACGATCAGGAGCATGGTCCCGATCAGCACTGGGGCATTCCCGGCGTCGGTGAGAAGCAGCCGGGACCAGAGACCGGGTGCCGCCAGCGCGATCCCGAAGAGGACGAAATTGGGGACCAGGACGAAGATCGTGCCCGCGACGAGATAGACCAGGCGCTCGCGCTCCCGAGTCTCGATGGCGAGGGCCCGGGTGAGTGCCACACCCATCGGTACGGTAGAGAACGAAGTGACCGCGGAGAGCAGTCGGCGCGACAGGGCGTACACGGCGAAGCGGGAGGGACCCAGACCCGAGGCGAGCCAGCCGGTGACCGCCACCAGCGAGAGCATGGTTCCGACCGCCGTGAGCCCGGACGAGATCACGTCGCGCAGGAACGGGCTCGGACGGAAGGTCCGCGCCGGCGGAGCCGCGGCGGTCACCGTCGGCCGGCGACTGCCAGCGCGCCCGCGATCCGGCGGCCGGCCTCGCCGTCCCAGCCTTCGGGACGATGCTCGCCCGCTCCGGCACGTCCCATCGCTCGAGCGTCCTGGAAGGCGCTCACAATCCCGTCGACCGTGAGCGGCCAGGGCGCCATCCGATTGGTCCCTTCGGTGATCGTGACCGGACGCTCGGTCTGCTCCCGCAGCGTCACGCAAGGCACACCCAAGGCGGTGGTCTCCTCCTGCAGGCCGCCCGAATCGGTCAGCACCACGGCAGCGCCGTCGGTGAGCGAGATCATTTCGGTATAACCCACCGGCTCGAGGAGCCGGAGCGGCGCCGCCGTCGCCGCAAGCCCGAATCGGTCCAGCTTCTCACGGGTGCGCGGATGGAGCGGCAGGACCACCGGCAGCTCCCGCGACACTCGGGTCAGCGCCTCGACCAGGACGCCCAGCGACTCCGGCTCGTCCACGTTCGACGGCCGATGGAGGGTCGCGGCGACGTACTCCCCTCGCCGCATTCCCAGCTTGCCGGGCATATCCAGCGCTCTCGCGGCGGGCAAGTGCTGCAGCAGGGTGTCGATCATCACGTTGCCGGCGAAGACCACCCGCTCGGCGGGAATCCCCTCGGCGACGAGATTGGGGAGGGCGTCGCGCGAGGGAGTGAGCAGCAGGTCCGACAGGCGGTCGGTCAGGACCCGGTTCACTTCTTCGGGCATGCGCCAATCGTGGCTTCGGAGTCCGGCCTCCACGTGCGCGATGCGGCACCCCAGCTCTTCGCGCAGTTTGGACGCCACCAGCGCGCACGCCAGCGTCGAGTTCACGTCACCTACCACCACCAACCAGTCGGGCCGCTCCGCCCGGAGCACCGGCTCGAAGGCCAGCATGATGCGGGCGGTCTGCGCGGCGTGGGTCCCGGAGCCGACCCCGAGATGATGGTGCGGATCAGGGAGTCCGAGGTCGCGGAAGAAGGCATCCGACATCTGCTCGTCGTAGTGCTGCCCGGTATGCACCAGGACGCCGGTGTGACCATCGGCCGTGAGAGCCGAGAGCACCGGCGCCACCTTCATGAAGTTGGGGCGGGCCCCCGCCACCAGCATGACGCGGAGGGCCAGTCAGGGCTCCGGGGGAGAGGCCGGGCGAGTGGAGGCAAGCATCGGGGGCGCAATCTACTATCGGACCGACCGGCGGGGTATGGCCGCCCCGGCAGCTCAGCGAGGTCCGCTGCCGCGAAAGGGGGTGGCCGTGGCCTGCCCCGGCTCGCTGATTCCCGCTCCCGCGATCACCCGGCGCAGGGTCATGGCGAGGATGCGGAGGTCCAGCCACAGGCTTCGATGCTCCACGTACCACAGGTCGAGCCGGAACTTCTCTTCCCAGGAGATCGCGTTGCGGCCGTTGACCTGGGCCCAGCCGGTGAGTCCGGGACGCACGTCGTGGCGATGCGCCTGTTCCGGCGTGTACAGGGGCAGGTATTCCATCAGGAGGGGACGGGGACCCACCAGGCTCATGTCGCCGCGCAGGACGTTCCACAGCTCCGGAAGCTCGTCCAGGCTGGTCTGACGCAGCATCGAGCCGAAGCGGGGCAGCCGCTCCTCGTCGGTTCGGACGCCGGTCGGATCGTCGAGCAGACTGCGGAACTTGTAGAGCGTGAACGGGCGCCCGTGCAGTCCCGGCCGGGACTGCCGGAAGAGAATCGGCGACCCGAGCGCGAGCCGGACCGCCAGGGCGAGGCCCAGCAGCAGCGGGCTGAGCAGCACCAGGCCTGCCGTGGAGAGGAGGACGTCCAGCACGCGTTTCATGGCCGACGGCCGGCCGCGGCCCGCAGCACGTCCTCGAATTGTGCGGCCAGGCGCTCGATATCGTGATGTGCTTCGACGAAGGCCCGACCGCGAGCGCCCATCGCCGCTCGCTCCGCGGACGGCGCCGCCGACAACCGCTCGAGCGCCGTGGCGAGGGCATCGGGATCGTTCGCCGGCACCGTGACGCCGGCGTCCGCCTCGGCCACCGGATCATTGGCCGCATCCGTCCCGGAGACGATCGGCCGACCAACGGCGAGATAGTCGTACAGCTTGTTGAAGCTGATGCCGAAGCGGTACAGGTTGCCGCGGTTCATGTTCACGATCAGCGCGTCGGCCGCGGCCATCAGCCCGTAGACCTCCGCCTTGGGAACCGGGTCGAGAAAGTCGACGCTGTCGAGACGCTCCGCCTCGGCGCGGGCCTGGAGTCTGGGCTTATCGTGACCGTCGCCCACCAGCACGAACCGAAAGCCCCCCGGACGGCGGCGCTGCAGGCGGCCCGCCGCGTCGAGCACCGCGTCGAGCGCGTTGGCGGGCCCGTGGGCTCCCGCATAGAGCACGATGAACCCACCGTCGGTCTCGAACCGCGGCTCGGCCGCCGGCGGCACCAGGCGGAGATCCACCCCGTTGGGGATCCAGGTGATCGGGGCCGCGTCGGGGAAGACGGTCCGGATGTGCCGTTCCGCCAGGGGCAGGAGCGTGACGATGCGGTCGGCTCGCCGATAGAGCTCGCGCTCCATGGCGCCGAACAGCCGGACCGCGGGGTGCCAGCGCGGCAGCCGGCCCACGTCGAGCAGGGTACGGGGCCAGAGATCGCGCACTTCCAGCACGAAGGGCACCCGTCGCCGGCGCGCCTCCGCCGAGGCGGCCCAGGCGCCGATGGGACTCGGCGTCGAGCCGAGGATCACCTGAGCATCGCCGATGCGGCGACGCACCGCCCGACGAAACCCCCGCGCAAACCCGAGCATCCCCGCGAGGCGGCCGGCGCGCCGACCCACGGCCGGCGCGCGGCCCGCGTCGATGAAGGTGAAGCTCACCCCGGCGCAGTCTCGCGTCCCCGGGTCGGTGATCGGCTTGCCGGTGAGGTAGTTCCGGGTCGAGCAGAAGATCTCGACCTCGACTCCCCGCGCCTGGAGAGCGCGGGCCAGGGAGTAGTGCCGGGTACCGCCCGATGCCGAGGGAGGAAGGGCGTACTGATTGACGATCCAGACCTTCACGGCCTCACCGCGCGGGTACGCCCAGCGCCCGCGCTCCGTCAGGGATGTCCTTCACCACGACGGCGCCCATCCCCACGGTGGCTCCGTCGCCGATGGCGACATGGTCCCGCACCACCGCGCCGAGCCCGACGTAGGCGAGTGCACCGACCCGCGCCCCACCACCCAGAATGACCCCGGGCGCGAGCTGGGCGTGCTCGCCCAGCTCCACATCGTGCTCCACGATGGTGCCGGTGTTGACCACGCAGTGGGCCCCGATGCGAGCGCCGGTCTGCACCACCGCCCGGGCCAGGATGACCGTCCCCTCCCCGATCGAAGCGGTGGGCGAGATCCACGCCGAGGCATGCACCACCGTGGCCCAGCCGCCAAGGTGGGGCGTGAAACGCTCCACGATGTCGACCCGCCCCGCCCGCGTGGCCAGAGCGCCGAACCCGAGGATCCCGAACGCGCCCGGATGCGACTCCAGCGCCTCCTCCCACCCCAGGCGCTCGACCCCGAGCCGCCGCACGGTCTCCGCACAGGGCTCGCGATCGATGAAGCCGAGCAGGTCCTGGCCGCCACCGGTGCGAATCGCCTCGATGACCACGCGGGCATGCTCCCCTCCCCCGACCACGATCAGCCCCGACCGAAGCGGGCCTCCGCCGCTCACCGGCGGCCCGCCGCACGCACCACGGCGATGATCCGATCCTGGTCCTGCTCGGTAAGGCTGCTCGAGCTGGGGAGACAGATTCCGCGGGCGAACAGGTCTGCCGCTACCGAGCCGCCGAAGCATTCGGCCGAGGCGTAGAGCGGCTGCAGATGCATGGGCTTCCAGACCGGCCGTGCCTCGATGTTGCCCCGCTCGAGCGCGGCGATGACCTCATCCCGGGTCGCGCCGAAGGTGCCCGCGTCGATCAGGAAGCAGCTCAGCCAGTTGGTGTGCAGTCCATAATCGGCCTGGGGCATGAGCGCGAGACCCGGCAGATCGGCGAAGGCGTCGCGATAGCGAAACGCGATGGCCCGCCGCCGTGCCACCCGATCATCGAGCACCTCGAGCTGCCCTCGCCCGATGCCCGCGAGCAGGTTGCTCATGCGGTAGTTGTAGCCCATGTCGGTGTGGTGGTAGGCCAGGCCGGGATCGCGCGCCTGGGTGGACCAGAACCGAGCCTTGCGCACCCGTTCGGCGTCCTGGGCGACCAGCATTCCGCCGCCGGTGGTCGTGATGATCTTGTTGCCGTTGAACGAGAACGCGCCGACCGGCGCGATGGTCCCCGCCGGACGGCCCCGGTACAGCGTACCGAGCGCCTCCGCGGCATCCTCCAGCAACAGCACGCCGTGACGCTCGCAGAGCGCCACGATCGGGTCCATGTCGGCGCTCTGGCCGAACAGGTGGACCACCACGAGGGCCTTGGGCACGCGGCCCGCGCGCGCCCGCACCGTCAGCGCGTGCTCCAGCACGTTGGGGTCGAGATTCCAGCTGGCCCGCTCGCTGTCGAGAAAGACCGGCGTGGCGCCGAGGTAGGCGATCGGGTTCACCGAGGCCACGAAGGTGAGCGTGGGTGACAAGACCTCGTCGCCGGGGCCCACGCCGAGCAGGCGAAGACCCAGATGCAGCGCCGCCGTTCCGCTCGAGACCGCCACCGCCGGGAGCCCGATCCGGCGCGAGAACTCGGCCTCGAACGCGTCGATGTTGGGGCCCACCGTCGAGAGCCAGTTGGTCGCGATCGCCTCGCGAACGTACCGCTCCTCGGTGCCACCCATGTGGGGCACCGAGAGATGGATGCGCGGCGGTGTGCTAACCCTCTCCGGGCTCACGACCAGCGGCGTCGTCGCGGGTGCGCGGGCACTACCCATGCCGACGGATTGGCGTGTCATCGGACCTAATCATAGGAGGCAGTGGCCACCCTAGGTAGCGGGCTCGGGGAGCTCGGCCGCCAACAGGCAGAGGAACTTGGCGGTGCCGTCTATCAGGATCCCGTTCGGCTTGCCCGCGGGCCGCCCCTTCGGCGGCGGGCCCATGTACACCTGCAGCAGCTGCGGCGAGAGGGGGAATTCCTTGGCCACCCCGGCGAACATCTCGCGGGCTCTGGGCCCGGGCAGGAAGCCCCACCAGCTGCTCAACAGCGCGAAGGAAAGCTCGTACGGGCCGTAGCCCTGGTCGGGGCCGAACTGCTTGTACCCCCAGCGATACATCCCGTTCTGCCCATCCATATAATTGCGCAGGCGGTAGCCGGCGAACTCGGGCGAGGGCTTGACCAGCACCCGGTCGAAGAACTGCCGCTCCAGACCCATGAGCAGCCGCGTGTAATACGCCTGCTCCGCGGAGCCAGCCGGAGACGCCTCGATCAGACTCCGCATCCACAGCGGGAACCGGTGGGTGTGAGAGGCGTCCTCGGAGCCGCCGATGCGGTCGCACGGCTTGAGCCCGGCCTGTTTCTCGGTCCGGCACTCGTAGACGTGGTCCGGATGGTCGCGCCAGATGCCCGGCTGGAAGGTCCAGCCGCTGTCGGCGTTCCACACGACCCGGGCGTCGTAGACCCGGCGCGAAAACTTGTCCAGCTCTTCCAGCACCTTGTCGTGTGCCAGCGGCGAGTTCACCGTGCGGGCGTAGTGCCTCAGGTCGGCCCCGATGGCAAACAGGAAGAGCTCCTGGTCGAGGATGGCATGCTCGAACGCCTTGCCCCCCGGCCCTTCCTCCTTGCCAAGCTTCCATTCCACCCGCTCCCGCACGCCGCCGGGGAACGGCTTGCGGAACCATTGCCACGCCGGACCGCGGAGCCAGAGCTGGGAGATCCAGCCGTGGAGCGCTCCGGGTAGCTCGGCCGGGATCAGGTCGGTGCGCCCGTGATCGGCGGCGAGCACCATGAACCGGCTGAGGAAGTAGAAGTACTGCAGCCAGCTGATCTGGGCGTCGGGGTTGAGCTGGACGCTGTCCCGCTGCGCCAGAAAGCGGCTGACCTGGTCGGCCATCTCGGCCTGACCTTCCGGATAGTTGCGCTCGAAGGCGGCGTGGAGGGGGAGCATGAAGAGATAGGCGGCGTCGTATCGCGCCGCGTTCACCCACTGGTCCCGGGCCAGCCGGGGTTTGACGGTCTTCTGCCACAGCTGGATCTCTTCGGGCGAGAGATCGGCGCCGGTGCGTATCACGGACGCGGACCTGACGGTGTCCTGCGGACTCGGATCCGGGTCGGGGAGCGCAGTGGCGTCGGCTGACGGCACCGGCTGGTCGGAGACCGGCGCCGCGGCGGGAGCCGGGGCCGGGGTGGGAACGGCCGCCGGCGGTGCGGCGGCGGAGGGACTGCACATGGCCAGCCCCAGGAAAAGCGGGGTCAGCGTCCGGCGTCGGTATACCATCGTTGGATCCAGGTTGCGTAGCTGCCGTCCATGGTCGCCCGCCACCAGGCCTCGTGCTCGAGATACCAGTGGACGGTCCGCCTGAGCCCGCTTTCGAAGCTCTCGGTGGGACGGAAGCCCAGCTCGGCTTCGATCTTGCGAGCGTCGATGGCGTAGCGGCGATCGTGACCGGGACGGTCGGTCACGAAGCTGAGCAATGAGACGGTCTCCCGCCCCTTGGCGGCCGGGGCGCTCGGAAAGCGCCCGGCCAGTCCGGCATCATGCGCGAACGCGTCGTCCACCACCGCGCACAGGTGGCGGACTACCTCGAGATTGGTGCGCTCGCTCCAGCCGCCGACGTTGTAGGTCTCTCCCAGCCGGCCGTGCAGCAACACCTGCTCCAGGGCGCGGCAGTGGTCCTCCACGTACAGCCAGTCACGCACGTTGAGGCCGTCGCCGTAGACCGGCAGCGGCCTGCCCTCCAGCGCGTTCACCAGCATCAGCGGGATGAGCTTCTCGGGAAACTGCAGGGGCCCGTAGTTGTTGGAGCAGTTGCTGGTGGTCACCGGCAAGCCGAACGTGTGGTGATACGCGCGCACCAGGTGGTCGGAGGCGGCTTTGCTGGCCGCGTAGGGCGAATTGGGCGCGTAGGCGTTCGCTTCGGTGAACGGCGGCGCGTCCGGCTCGAGCGAGCCGTAGACCTCGTCGGTGGAAACGTGGTGGAACCGCTCCAGTCCCGCCACCCGGGCCGCCTTGAGCAGCTCGTGGGTTCCGCTGATGTTGGCCCGCAGGAAGGCGTCCGGCCCGGCGATCGAGCGGTCCACGTGCGACTCGGCCGCGAAGTGCACCAGGGTCGTGACCGCGTGAGTCCGGAGCAGCTCCTCCGCCAGGCCGGGCGTGGTGATATCGCCGTGGACGAAGACGAATCCGGGATGGTCCCGCAGCGGCTCGAGGCTCGCGAGATTTCCGGCGTAGGTCAGCGCGTCGAGCACCACCACCCGATCCTCGGGATGTTGCATCAGCCAGTGCCGCACGAAGTTGGCGCCGATGAAGCCCGCGCCGCCGGTGACCAGCAGCCTACGCAGGAACCACCTCCCGCAGCATCGTGCGCAGCTGTTCCCGCCAGTGACGCACCGGAACTCCGAGGCCGGCCAGCGCCGCGCTTCGAT
>DASSML010000267.1:0-11463 GCA_035688895.1 Gemmatimonadales bacterium | reverse complement strand
TGATGCAATACTACCGGGTGAGCGAGGATCTCCTGGAAGACGTCGAGGCGTTGCGTTCCTGGGCCGGGCAGGCGGTCGAGGTCGCTCGCCGGGCCAGACGCCGGCCGTCACGGAAGCAGGGCCCCCGAAGAATCTGAGGCGAAGAAGCGGCGCAGCGCGTCCGCGGTCGCTGCGGGAGCCTCCTCCGGAAAGAAGTGCCCTCCGTCGATCGGGTGTCCTTCGACCCTCGACGCCCATTTCCGCCAGACTGCGAGCGGCCCGCCTTCCGACGCATACCAGGTAGCGAGCGCCCCGGTCGCGCTCCACAGCACCAGGAGGGGGCACTGGATCCGGCGTCCGGCGTCTCGATCGGAGCGGTCGTGTACGCGGTCGATCCCCGCCGCGGCCCGATATTCCTCGCAGATCGCGTGGGCGTGCGTCGGATCCCGGAGGGCGGCCGCGTACGCCACCCGGAGGGCGACCGGGAAGGCCGTCGGGTCCGAGCCCCACTGGTCGAGCGCGTCCGCCACCACCGCCTCGGCGCACTGGGTCAGCATCCGCTCCGGCAGCGGCTCGGGCTGCGCCAGCATCGACCAGGGCCAGTAGCTCAAGGCCAGCCGGTGGTCGGCCCTGGTCCAGACTTCCTCCGTCGGCACGATGTCGAGCACCGCCAGCCGATCGACCCGCTCCGGATGATCGAGCGCCAGGCGGTAGGCCACCCTCCCGCCCCGATCGTGGCCGGCTACCATGAAGCGCTGGTGCCCCAGCCGCTCCATCGCCCCGACCAGGTCACGGGCCATGGCGCGCTTGCTGTAGGCCTCATGGTCGGCATCCGACGCGGGGCAGCCGCTGCGGCCGTATCCCCGGAGGTCGGGGCAGATCACGGTATGCTGGTCCGCCAGCAGACCCGCCACGCCGGCCCACATCAGGTGGGTCTCGGGGAAGCCGTGGAGGAGCAGGAGCGGCGGTCCCACCCCGCCCCAGCGCAAAAAGACGGTGGTCTCGCCGGTGTGGATCTCGGCGGGGGTAAAGTCATCCATGATGGGGGTCCCGGGAGCCGCCGCTGGCGGCTCGGATCAAGTGATGATACGATCGATGCCTGCACCCCCGTGGAGCGTCGCGATGGACGACCGGCCCGTCGAATGGCACCGCGGCGAGTATACCGTCTCGACCCGCCGTGACCGGCTCGACGCCGACCGTATTCTCGGGCTGCTCCGCGGCGAGCACTGGGGCAGCAGCCTCACGCGGCCGGTGCTGGAGCGGGCCGTGGCCCATTCCGTGTCGTTCGGCCTCTATCACGAGGCCGAGCTCGTCGGCTTCGGCCGGGTGGTCACCGATCTGGCGACCTACGGCTACCTGACCGACGTGGCCGTGTCGTCGGAGCACCGCGGCCTGGGGTTGGGGGCCTGGCTCATCCAGTGCATGCTGGATCACCCCGAGCTGCAGGGCTTCCGCCGCCTCGCCCTGGTCACCCGCGACGCCGAGCAGCTCTACGCCCGCGCGGGGTTCACTCCCGGGTCCGGCGCGGTGGTGTACATGGAACGTCGCCCCGAGGAGGGGCAGGCGTGAAGGGCATCGGAACGTCGTTTTCGCCACCAACCAGAGTCCAAGGAGAGCTCCCAATGAACCGCGTTGCCCTCGCCCTCATTGCCCTCCTCGCCGGAGCCGGCCCAGCCGTGGGACAGACCGCCGTGGCTCCGGCCTCGGCGGTGGCGACCAGCAAGATGCTCTGGGAGCAGCTCAGCGGCTGGTTCACGACCGCGGCCGCCGAAACGCCCGAGTCGCTCTACGCCTTCCGCCCCACGCCTCAGGTGCGGAGCTTCGGCCAGCTGGTGGGGCACGTGGCCGGCGCGCAGTACCTGATCTGCGGCGCGGCAGTGGGCGAGCCGCCGAGCAAGGAGCACGACATCGAGAAGACCAAGACCGCCAAGGCGGACCTGGTCGCGGCGCTCAAGGCATCCAATGAATACTGTGCCAAGGCCTACGCCCAGAGCGACAAGGACGCGCAGGGGCAGACGAAGCTCTTCGGGGAGGCCCGGACCCGGCTCTACGCGCTGACCCTGAATGCCACCCACGACGGCGAGCACTACGGCAACATGGTGGTGTATCTGCGGCTCAATGGGATCGTTCCGCCCTCGAGCCGGCAGCAGTAGCGCGGTCGACGAGTGACTGCCGTGGGTTGGCACGCGCTCCTGGCACCGCTACCCGCGGAGGCCCAGGCCCGACGCCGGTCGGTCGCGCCGGCGGCGGGGCTCGATCCGGGCGCCGCCGCGGCGATCGCGGGCTGGTCGTCGCTGGTGCTCGATCTTTCGGCGGACGGAGGGCTCCGAGTGGTGCAGGTACTGGTCGACGGGCAGGGAAAGCCGCTCAGCGCATCTGATCACGTGATGTTCCGGTCGCCCGGCCGGGACGGCTCCGAGCGTCCCTGGGTGCGCCAGGAGAGCATCGGCGGACGCTTCGAGGTGGACGGCAGCTTTCGCGGCACCTACTGGCAGGTGGAAGGCCCCGAGCCGAAGGACGACGAGCCGCCCCGCTGGAGGCCGGTGCCGCGTCCTCCGACCAGCGACGAGGTCGCCGGGCTGGTCGCGCTGGTGGAGGAGGTTCGCCGCCGGGGGGTGGCTCCGGAGCCGGGGCGATGAGCGTGGTGTACGAGGTGACCGCCGTGGTCGAGCACGAGCTGGCGGAGAAGTGGGAGCGTTACATGCGGGAGCGACACATCCCCGACGTGCTCGCAACCGGCTGGTTCACCCGCGCCTCACTGATCCGGGCCCAGGGCGGTCGGTATCGGATCTCCTATCACGCGGAGTCCACCGCAGACCTCGATGGATATCTGGCGCAGTCGGCACCCGCGCTGCGGGCGGAGTTCGTGGCGCGCTACCCCGGAGGCGTCGCGCTCACCCGGGAAAACTGGGAGCTGGTTCAGGAATGGGCGCCCGGCCGCTCGGCAGGGTGACGCCGGAGCCAGAGCTGCACGTAGGGGCAGGTCGCTATGACGCGCATCCCGCGCTCGCGCGCGTACGTCAACGCCGCCCGCACCAGGGCGTCGCCCACGCCGTGGCCCCGGCCCGAGGGCGGGATCTCCGTGTGCTGCAGATCGAGCACGTCCTCGCTGAAGGGCTGGTAGAACAGCTCCGCCTCACCGTCGGGCAGTCGCACGAAGAAGCGCGACGTGTCGGGATCGTGCTCGACGGTCACCGGGCTCCGTCCAAACCGTAGACCGCGATCCCCTCCCGGGAGGTGATGGCGATGCGAACCTGGCCGTCGAGCCGAAACGCGATCGGCGGGCCGACGTAGCCCTTGGCCGCGCGGTCGCGCCAGAGGGGCTCGCCGGTCGTGGCGTCGAGCGCGTTGAGGTACCCCTGGATGTCGCCGTAGAACAGCACTCCGCCGTCGGTCACCACCGCTCCGCCGTACATCAGATGGCCCGGCGCCCGCCGTTGCCAGCGGATCTTCCCGGTGGCCGGGTCCACCGCCGAGACCGTGCCGAAGTTGAGGCTGTCGGGCAGCTCCACGAAGTAGCCGGAGGAGTAGGGGTCCCCGCCGTTGATCGCGGTGTCCACGATGAACCGCATCGGCATATAGCTCCCCAGCACGTACAGGAGCCCGGTCCGGGGGGAGTAGGCGGGAGGCGGCCAATTGGCCCCGCCTCGCACGCCGGGCGAGGCTTGGACGCCGGCCCGGGTTGCGGCGGGGAAGATGTTCTCCAGCGGCATGATCGGATCGCTGCGCCGGATCTGGCGACCGGTGCGGCGATCGAGCAGATAGACCCAGCCGGTCTTGCCCGCTTCGGCTACCGCCGGGAATGTGCTGTCCCCCTGATGGATGTCGAGCAGCACCGGAGGGCTCGCGTTGTCGTAGTCCCAGAGGTTGTGCGGCAACATCTGGTAGTACCACTTGAGCGCGCCGGTGCCGATGTCGAGCGCCAGGAGCGAGGTGCTGTAGAGATTGTCGCCGGGGGGAAGGACACCGGCCACCCCCGATGGATTCCCGGTGGCGACGAAGAGCAACCGGAGCTCCGGGTCATACGCCGGCGTGGAATAGACGGACGCGCCGCCCTTCTTCCAGGCATCGGCGTAGCGGGCGCTGTCGCGATGCTCCCGCGCGATGTCTCGGGGCAGGGGCTCGCCGTCCGGCGTGGTGCGGCTCCAGCGCCCGTACCAGCCGCCCTCCTCGGGTGAGGGAACGGTCCAGAAGCGCCAGATCCGCCGGCCGGTGGCGGCGTCGTACGCGTCCACGAAGCCGCGGATCCCGAACTCGCCGCCACTCGCTCCTACGATGATCTTCCCATCGGCCGCGAGCGGCGCCATGGTGAACGAGTACCCCTCGGCAGGCGACGCCGCGGTGGTTTCCCAGGCGACCTTGCCGGTGCGGCGGTCCAACGCGACGACCCGGGCGTCCAGAGTGGCGAGGAACACCCGGTCCTCATAGACCGCAACGCCGCGATTCACCACGCCGCAGCAGAGCGCCGTCGGCTTGAGGTCGGGCTGGTAACGCCACACTTCCTTGCCGGTCCGCGCATCCACCGCGATCACGAGATTCTTGAGGTCGGTGTACAGCAGCAGTCCGTCGACCACGATCGGGGTGCTCTCGTTCCGGACTCCGCGCCGGAAGAGGACGTCGAGATCGTGGTCCCAAAGGCGGTGCAGGCCGCCCACCGTCCTCGGGTTGATGTCGGTCAGCGGGACCGACCGGCGATTGCCCCAGTCGTAGCCATAGGTGAGCCAGCCATCGCCTGCCGCGGGGGCCGAGCGGAGCCGCGCCTCGGTGACCGGACGGGCCGGCTCCGAGGGACGGCGGGACTCACGGCTGCAGGCGAAGGCGAGGGGAACGGCGAGGGCGAGAAGCAGCGGGCGCGTAGGCATGGTGGGACGAGTCTACCGGACCCGCCGCGCCCGACGCAAGCGGCGGTGTCAGCGACGCTTGCGGTAGCGGGCGTCGAACCCCGCGCGCCAGGTGGTCCCGCCGTCGCGCGAAGTCTCGATGAGCTGGCGAACCTCGCCCGACCGGATCGGTGTGAGGGTCGTGCGGTCGAGCACCAGGCGGCCGTCTGGCAGGGGGAGCTCGCCCTGGAACCGGACGCCGCCATCGCGCAAGCGCGCGACGAGGTGCTTTTCCTTGGTGCCGCCCACCTGTCGGGCGTCGTCGGTCACCCACACCTGCTTCCACTGGTGGGTGCCGGGCTCGACGTAGAACAGGCTGCGCCCCTCGCCGCCCATGGTGTCGCGCCACTCCTCCAACACCGCGCAGCCCTTGAGCACCCGGGTGATCCGGTTGGTCCCGACCTGCTGATCGCCCTCGAACACGTCCCACTCGCCCAGCCAGAAGTCCAGCGCCGAGTAGGTGGAATCGGCCGCGCAGCCGGCGCCCTGCTGACTGCGGGCCACCGTGGGCAACGCCAGGGACAACAACAGCAGGACGAACCAAGCTCGGACAGGCTGTGGGAGGCTCATGTACCCGCTACGCGCGCCATCCGGCTGAGGTTTCGTCGGACGCCGCGGCGGCTACCTTTGGGCATGTCCGCAATCGATCTCGACGGCATTCTCGCCTTTCTTCGCGCGGCCGAGCGGCTCAAGACCGTGACCCGGAGCGGCTGGACCTCGACCGGCCAGGCCGAGAGCGTCGCCGAGCACACCTGGCGGCTCTGTCTGATGGCGATGCTGCTCTACGGCCGGGCACCCGGCGTGGACTTGGCGCGGCTGCTGCGCATGTGCCTGATCCACGATCTGGGCGAGGCGATCCGCGGCGATGTCCCCGCGCCGGCCCAGGCGGGCCCGGGCGCCAAGTCGGCGGACGAGCGGGCGGACCTGCTCGAGCTGACCGCCCCGCTGCCGGCGGACCTGCGCGAGGAGATCGTGGCCCTGTGGGACGACTACGAGGCGGCCGAATCCACCGAGGCCCGGGTGGCCAAGGGGCTCGACAAGCTCGAGACCATCCTGCAGCACACCCAGGGGCTCAACCCGTCCGACTTCGACTACGACTTCAACCTCGGCTACGGTCGCCGCTTCACCGAGAACGATCCGGTCCTGGCGGCGCTGCGGGACCGGCTGGACGAGGCCACCCGCCGGCGCGCCGCGGATGCGCGCCGCGACCGATGACGGCCCACATCGCGCTCCTCCGGGCGGTGAATCTGGCCGGCCGCAACCGGGTGGGAATGGCGGAGCTGCGCGCCTGTCTGGAGCAGCAGGGCTTCCAGGGCGTGCGGACGCTGCTGCAGAGCGGGAACGTCGTCTTCGGCGGCGGGCGCCTGCGGGGCGCGGCGCTGGAGCGCCGGCTGGAGGAGACGGCGCGAGCCGCGCTCGGCGTAGACACGCCCTTCATCGTCCGGACCCGCGACGAGTGGGATGCGCTGGTCGCCGCGAATCCGTTTTCCCGCGAGGCTGCGGACGATCCAGGGCACCTGCTCCTGTATTGTCTCAAGGAGGCGCCGGGTCCGGACGCCGTAGCCCGTCTCCGTACCGCGGTGAAGGGTCGCGAGCGGGTCCGGGTGGACGGACGACAGGCCTACCTCGTCTACCCCGACGGCGTGGGCGAATCCAAGCTCACCGCGACGGTGATCGAGCGGTGGCTGGGCAGCCGGGGAACCGGGCGGAACTGGAACACCGTCCTCAAGCTCCAGGCGCTGGCCGCCGCCGCCCAGTGACGTCGCCGACGGACCTGATCGAGCAGCTCCGCCGGTTGGAGCGGGCCGCCCGTCCGCTCGAGCCGGGGGCCGGACGACGCCGCCGGCTCCGGAACGCGGCGGTCGCATCCACCGAGCGCTTCCTCCGCGCGATCGCAAACCTCAAGGGGTACGTCGAGACCGAGGACAAGGGAGCGGGCCTGCTGGACGCGCCGATCTCCGAGCGGGGGATTCCACTGGAGCGCGCGATCGCCCTGCTCGAGCGGGATGTGGTCCGGCCCGGCGGGGGAACGGCGACGGCCGCCCACCTGGCGTACATCCCGGGCGGAGGCATCTACCACTCCGCGGTCGGCGATTTTCTCGCCGCGGTCAGCAACAAGTACGCGGGCGTCTTCTTCGCCGGACCGGGCGCGGTCCGGATGGAGAACCTTCTGGTCCGCTGGGTGGCCGACCTGGTGGGCTATCCCGCGGAGGCTGCAGGAAGCATCGCGTCGGGCGGCAGCATCGCCACGCTCACGGCGATCGCGACGGCGCGCGACGCGCACCGGCTTCGCGCCGCCGAGTACCACCGATCGGT
The DNA here is from genome assembly GCA_035688895.1 of Gemmatimonadales bacterium. Taxonomy (GTDB): domain Bacteria; phylum Gemmatimonadota; class Gemmatimonadetes; order Gemmatimonadales; family GWC2-71-9; genus CAVVWJ01. Next base: position 4,288 of record DASSML010000267.1, on the reverse strand, counting down.
CGTCTACCTCACCGACCAGGCCCACCATTGCATCGAGAAGGCGCTCCGTCTCGCCGGGCTGGCGGAGGCACCGGTTCGCCGGGTGGCGATGGACGCCGGGTATCGCATGCGCCCGGACGCGCTGGCCGATGTCATCGCGGCGGACCGCGCCGCGGGCCTGCGCCCCTGGCTGGTCATCGCCGCCGCCGGCACCACCGACGTCGGCGCGGTCGATCCCCTGGACGCGATCGCCGACGTCGCCGAGCGCGAGGGCTGCTGGTACCACGTGGACGCGGCCTACGGCGGGTTCTTCCTGCTCACCGAGCACGGGCGGAGGCTCCTTCGGGGCATCGAGCGGTCCGATTCGGTGGTGCTCGACCCGCACAAGGGCCTCTTCCTGCCCTACGGCATCGGGATCGTGGCCGTGCGCGACGCACGGCCGCTGGCCGCGGCTCACGACTATTCCGGCAACTACATGCAGGATGCCGACCGGGAGCCGGGTGAGATGTCGCCGGCCGATCTCTCGCCCGAGCTCTCCAAGCACTTCCGCGCCCTCCGCATGTGGCTGCCTCTGGTGCATCTGGGTGTGGGCCCGTTCCGCGCCGCGCTGGAGGAGAAGCTGCTGCTGGCGCGCTACTTTCACGCCGGCGCGGAGGCGGCCGGGTTCGAGGTGGGGCCGTCGCCCGAGCTGAGCGTGGCGACCTATCGCTGGGTTCCCAACGGCGCCAGCCCGGAGGAAGCCGATCGATTCAACCAGGCGCTGGTGGATGCGATGCGCCGGGACGGGCGGCTCTTCATCTCGTCGACGCTGCTGGACGGACGGTTTACCCTGCGCATGGCCGCGCTCGCCTTTCGGACCCACCGCCGGACCATCGATCTCGCGCTACGGGTGCTGACCGAGCAGGTGGCGGCGCTCGAGGGTCGGGGACACGCATGACATGATTCGTCCGGTGACCGTTGGGGATGCCGCGGCGGTTGCCGCGCTGAGCAGCGAGCTCGGGTATCCGGTGTCGGCCGAGGCCGTCGCGGAACGCATGGAGCGGCTGCGCGGCCGGGACGACCAGCTCGTGCTCGCCGCCGTCGCGGACGACGGGACACTCGTCGGGTGGATCCACGCCGCCGACCAGGATCTGGTCGAGTCGGAGCGGCGCTGCGAGATCCTCGGCCTCGTGGTGGACGGGCGTCGGCGGCGGGGCGGGATCGGCCGACGGCTGGTGGCGGAGGCGGAGCGGTGGGCGGTGAGCCGGGGCCTGCGCCGGATGTCGGTCCGGAGCAACGTGACGCGGGCGGAGTCACACCCGTTCTACCAGGCCCAGGGCTACGTGCGGCTCAAGACCCAACAGGTCTACCGTAAGGCGATCGGCGGGGCGGGCTGAGCAGCCGCCCGATCGCCCCGGCCGAGTGGCGCTGGCGCCTGGCGCTCACCATCGTGCTCGCGTCGTACGGATGGATCTGCCTCCGCACCCCCGACACCTTCCGCTGGCTCGACAGTCTCGATCTCGCCATCCACGAGACCGGGCACTTGGTCTTCGCCTTCGGAGGCGAGACCCTGACCGTCCTGGGCGGGACGCTGCTGCAGCTCCTGGTGCCGGTAGCCTTCACCGTGGCGCTCTGGCGCCAGGGCGACCACCACGGGGCCACGGTGCCGCTCTGGTGGCTGGGACAGAGCTGCTGGAACGTGGCGCGCTACGTCCGCGACGCGCGGACCGAGGCGCTCCCCCTGGTCGGAGGCGGCGAGCACGACTGGGCCTTCCTGCTGGGCCACTGGGGCGTGCTGGAACGCGACCAGGCGATTGGGCGTACGGTGTACCTGGCCGGCATCCTCTGCTACCTCGCGGCGGTGGTGGGCGGGTGGCTGGTGCTCCGCGCAGGGCAGCCGATGACGTCGCCCTCACCCAAGGAGACCCCCTGATGGCCGACCTCGACCTTCTCGTCCACGCCATTCAGCCGGCGGCGGGCCAGGCCTGGCACGGCGGCCCGACGCCCGTCGGGGCGGTGCGTGGTGTGGGCGCGGCTGAGGCGTGGTGGCGGCCGGCCCCGCGTCGGAAGAGCATCTGGATGCTGACCCTGCACATCGCGTACTGGAAGTACGCGATACGGCGGGTGCTCGACGGGAGCGGACGAGGCGGCTTCCCGCGCGGCCCGTCGAACTGGCCGCCCCCGCCGGACCGCGCCGATGCGGCGCGCTGGGCGGAGGATGTCGCCCTGCTCAAGCTGGAGCACGCCCGGCTGGTGGAGGCGGTCGCGGCCCTGCCGCTCGAGCGCCTGGACCGGCGGCCTCCGTCCTCGCGGCGGTGGACCTACGGCGATCTGGTGACCGGCATCGCGCTACACGATGCCTATCACACCGGCCAGATCCAGCTGATGAAGCGGCTGTACCGGGAGCGGCGCAGCCTCGGGCGCTAGCCCTTGCCGGCCGGCACCCGCTTAATTTCGGTGCATCAGGGCCGCTCGTCGTCGGCCCATTCCTCCAGGAGACGCCATGTCCCGTGCCGATGACAAGCGGATCGCCGCGCTGGCCAAGAAGAACGCCGCCAAGATCAAGCCGCCCAAGGACGAACAGACGGCCCAGTACGATCCTACGCTGCGCCAGCGGCCGGCGGAGCAGTCGCAGGAGACCCAGCGGCTGTTCAAGGAAATGAAGCGCCGGGAGTTCTGACATCGCTTCGCCGGTGCTGCGCGTGGCCGCGGCCCTCGCCGCCGGCGCCGTGGCGGGTGTGCTGGCGGCAATGGCCCTCGGGGTCGCGGATCTCTACCTCTCGGGCCACGCGGCGGGCACGCTCGGCGGCCCGATGCTCGACATGCCGGCGCTCGGCGTCCACCTGAGCCTGGCAGACGCCGCGGTGCTGATCGTGGCCCTGCTGGCGGCGGGCATCACCTGGACCGAGCTGGGTGGGCCGGGCTGACCACCAGGAGGACCGATGGATCCCCGTATCGCGCCGCTCGCCGGCATCTTCGAGCTCAACACCGATCTGCTGCTCAACTGTCTCGACGGGCTGTCTCAGGACGAGGCGCAGCGGCGGCTCGACGGCGGTGGCAACAGCATCATCTTCTTGGCCGCCCATCTGGCCGACACCCGGCACTTCCTGCTCGGGCGGCTGGGCCACCCGCTCACCAATCCACTCAGTCGATACCTGGCGGATGCCCAGAGCATCGAGGACATCGGCGAGTGGCCCACGCTGGAGGAGGTGCGGCGGGAGTGGCTTGCGGTGAGCGGGCACCTGTCCGAGGCATTGGCCAACCTGGAGAGCGGCGCGCTCGAGCGGACCGGCGCCCATCGGTTTCCCGTCGGCGATTCCTCGCCGCTCGGCATGCTCGCCTTTCTGGCGCAGCACGATTCGTATCACGTGGGACAGGCGGCATTCATCCGCCGCCAGCTGGGCAAGCCGGCAATGACCTACGCCCGGCGGACGGCGGCGGCGGTCTAGGAACGGAAGGTCGCGATGGTCGACGGGGGAGCCGGCGCCGGCACCGGCGTCTGCAGCTGGTCGGCAGCCATGCGACTCGAGGCGCGCGCCAGCTCCATCGCGCCGGCGAGCTGCTCGGCGAGGCCCCGCACTTCGTCGGAAGTCGCGGCGGGATCGGCCGAGAGCATGAGCGCAGAGCGGTAGAGCTCTTCCATGGCGGCATGGCTCAGGGCCAGCCGCATCCACAGCGAACGGGTGCGCTCCAGCTCGACGGTGGACATGCTCACAGTGACGTCCTCGAACTCGCCCCGGAGCGGCGCGATCCGATCGGCGATCGTGCGCGCGGCGCTCTGCGCCGCCTCGCCGGTCGCGGCGGCGTCGGCCGCCGTGAGCGAGTCGGCGATGCGCTGGAGCGTGGCGTAGCCTTCGCTCGCGGTCTCGAGCAGCGCGATCGCGCGAGGCGGCGCGGCCGGAGTTGAAGGAGTCGGCGTGACACACGCCGCGCAGACGGCGAGTGAGAGCAGGGAACAGAGTCGAGCGGCGGAACGACGGTGGGCGGCGCGCATGGGGATAACATGCACCCGATTTTTCAAGTTGGTCAGTGAGGGGGGACACGAGGTGGAACCGGTCGAGTGGCTGGGTGTCCCTCAGTGCAAGGCGTTGCAGTGAAGCCCGTCGTCGCCACCATCGGATACCAGGGGACGACGATCGCCGCCGTCCTCCAGGCTCTGACCGAGGCCCGGGCCGAGCTGCTGGTGGATGTGCGGGCGGTGGCCGGGTCTCGGCGGCCGGGGTTCTCCAAGACCCCGCTCGCCGCCAACCTCCGCGGCGCGGGCATCGACTACCTCCACCTCCGCGGGCTGGGCACGCCGGCGCTGGGTAGGGCGGCGGCCCGCGCCGGC
>DASSML010000266.1:0-14208 GCA_035688895.1 Gemmatimonadales bacterium | reverse complement strand
TCGGCGCGCGGGCCGCGCTCGACATGATCCTCACCGGCAAGAGCGAGCGCGGGGCCAAGGCGCTCCGGCTCGGGCTGGTGGACGAGCTGGTGCCGAAGAGCATTCTGCTGCGTACCTCGATGGAGGCCGCCGGCCGCCTGGCCAAGAGCGGTGCCCCACGGCGCGCCACCCAGGGCGGACTGCCGGGCTTCTTCCTCGACCGCACGCCGGCCGGGCGGCGGCTGGTCTACCGTCAGGCCCGGGCGCAGGTGCTCAAGAAGACCGGCGGCCACTATCCCGCGCCGCTCGCCGCCCTGGAGGCGGTGCGCATCGGCCTGGAGCACGGCGTCGCCGCCGGGCTGGCCGAGGAGCACCGCGCCTTCGGGCATCTCGCCGTCGGCGAAGTGAGCCGGAAGCTGGTGCAGATCTTCTTCGCCACCACGGCGCTCAAGAAGGACGACGGCGTGCCTCCCGGCACCGCGACTCCCCGCCAGATCCGTCGCCTGGGCGTGGTGGGCTCGGGGTTCATGGGGTCGGGGATCGCCGGCACCGCGGTGCTCAACGTCGAGGTGGACACCCGCCTCAAGGACGCCGACCTCTTCCGGGTGGGGAAGGGGATCCGGGCCGCCACCGACATCCTGGACGAGCGCCTCAAGCGGCGCCGGCTCACCCGGCCGCGGCACGAGCGCCTGCGCGCGCTGCTCTCGGGGAGTGACGACTACGCCGGCTTCGCCCGCGCCGACCTGGTGATCGAGGCGGTGTTCGAGGAGCTGGCCCTCAAGCGCCGAATCCTGGCCGAGGTGGAGCAGCGGGTGCGGCCCGATGCCATCTTCGCCAGCAATACTTCGACCCTGCCGATCCGCGACATCGCCGCGGAGGCGGCGCACCCCGAGCGGGTGCTGGGAATGCACTTCTTCTCTCCGGTGGAGAAGATGCCGCTGCTCGAAGTGATTCCCACCGAGCTCACCAGCCCCGAAGCGATCGTGACCGCGGTGCGGTTCGGCCGGCGGATGGGCAAGACGGTGATCGTGGTCGAGGATCATCCCGGCTTCTGGGTCAACCGCATCCTGTCGCCGTATCTGGGTCAGGCCGGCCTCCTGGTCGAGGAGGGCGTTCCCATCGAGCTGGTGGATCGCACCATGATCGAGTGGGGGTTCCCGGTGGGCCCGGTGGCGCTGCTCGACGAGGTCGGGCTCGACGTGGCGCAGAAGGCGGCCAAGGTGATGCAGGAGGCCTTCGGCGAGCGGATGCGGCCGGGGGTCGGGCTCGAGCGGCTGCTCCAGGGTGGCCGCCTGGGCCGGAAGAACGGACGCGGCTTCTACCGCTACCACGATGGCCACAAGTCGGGGGTGGACGACGGCGTCTACGGTCTCCTCAACGTCAAGCCCAACGACGCGGTCGATCCCGAGACGGTGCGCCGCCGGCTGGTGTACGCCATGCTCAACGAAGCCGCGGCCGCCTGCGGCGAAGGCGTCATTCGCAGCGCCCGCGATGGCGACATCGGCGCGGTCTATGGGATCGGCTTTCCCGCCTTCCGCGGCGGGCCCCTGCGCATGATCGACGACCTCGGCGCCGCCCGGGTGATCGAGAGCCTCTACGAGCTGCAGGACCGCTACGGCGAGCGGTTCCGTCCGGCGCCCGCGTTGGCGGAGATGGCTCGGCAGGGGGCGCGATACTATCCCGCCTGAGGCCTGTCGGGCACGGATGACGAGGGAGTAGCCGATGCTGCGGATCCTCGGGGCGCTCGTGGTGGGGTACGTCCTCCTCGTGTTCCTGGTCCGCGCGATGGAGCCGCGCCTGGTCTTCGCACCGGGCTCCGCGCGGCGCCTGACGCCGCCGCCCCCGGCGCTCGGGCTCGATCCCGAGCCCGTCCGCTTTCGCGCCGAGGACGGCGTCGAGCTGTCGGCGTGGGTGATGCGACCGCCGGCGTCGTCGTCCGACGCGCGCTGGCTGCTCATCTGCCACGGCAACGCGGGCAACCTCTCCGAGGCCGGCCGCGCCGAGCACTACGCCGGCCTCAAGGCCCTCGGGCTCGGCATCTTCGCGTTCGATTATCGTGGTTATGGCGAGAGCGAGGGCTCGCCGGACGAGCCCGGCGTGTACCGCGATGCCGTGGCGGCGTATCGCTACCTCCACGACACGCTCGGCGTTCCGGCCGAGCGGATCGTGCTCTTCGGGCACTCGCTCGGCTCCGCGGTGGCGGTGGAGCTGGCGACCCGGGAGCCCGCCGCGGGCCTCATCCTCGACGGCGCGCTCCTCTCCGCCGTCGCCCGCGGGCAGGAGCTCTATCCCTGGCTCCCGGTGCGGCTCATCGCCCGCAACCGCTTCGAGAGCGACCGGAAGATCGGCCGGCTCACCCTCCCCAAGCTGTTCCTCCACGCCCGCGCCGACGACGTCGTCCCCATCGACCACGGCGAGCGCCTCTTTGCCCTCGCGCCGGAGCCGAAGCGCTTCGTCCCGCTCGCCGGCGGGCACGGCGACGCCTTTCTGGTGGACAGCGCCGGCTACTACGGGGCCATTGCCGGGTTTCTCCGGCAGTTGGGCCGCTAGCCCTTCGCGCTGCTCACGGTGTCGGCTCCGCGAGATACTTCCGCATCCACCCGAACACCTCCTCATGCCACCGGCGGCTGTCCAGCGCGCCGAGCACCCAATGGCCCTCGTCCTCGAACACCAGCCCCTCGGATTCCACGCCGTTCCGCCGCAGCGCCGTGAAGAGCTGCAGGCCCTGATCCACCGGGACGCGGAAATCCTGCTGGTTGGTGATCACCAGCGTCGGCGTGCGGATCCGATCGACGGTACGATGGGGCGAGCAGCGCTCGAAATTGTGGCGGGCTCGGTCGGTCCAGGCCGGACCGCCGAACTCCCACTCGGGGAACCAGAGCTCCTCGGTGGTGAGCGACATCGACTCGATGTTGAAGACGCCGTCGTGACTCACCGCGGCCTTGAAGCGATTGGTGTGGCCGATCAGCCAGTCGACCGCGAACCCACCGTAGCTCGCGCCCGCGATGCCCATGCGCGTGGTGTCCGCGTAGGGTAGGCTGGCGACGGTGTCGAAGACCGCGTCCAGGTCGATCATCGGCTTGCCGCACCAGTCCTGACTGATCTCGTCCACGAACCGCTGCCCGAAGCCGGTCGACCCCCGCGGATTGGGGGCCGCCACGATCCAGCCCTGTGCCGCCCACAGGGCCGGATTCCAGCGGGAGGACCAGGCGTCCGCCCAGTCACCCTGGGGGCCGCCGTGGATCAGGAAGACCACCGGGTACCGGCGAGTGCTGTCGAGGCCCGGCGGCAGGAGCAGCCAGTACTGCACCGAATCGCCGCCGGCGCCGATCACCATGCGGCTCGAAGCAGTCGGCTGCTCGACCTGGCCCAGCCATCCGGCATTCATCGCGGTGAGCGGCCGCGTGGCGCCGGCCGCGTCTACTCGGACCAGCTCCGCGGGCGAGGTCAGCGTAGACACAGCCGCGACCACGAACCCCTCGGCCGGCTGGAACGCGCCGACCGCCCCGCCTTGCAACACCAGCGTCGGCTCGCCGCCGGCCAGGGGGACACGATAGAGGTTCACCGCTGCGCGACTGGTGGAGCTGAACCAGACGGTGGCGCCGTCGGACGAGAGCCGGAAATCCTCCACCGGCAGGTCCGGGCTCTCGAATACGGTTCGACGCGCGCCGGTGCTCCGATCGTAAACGTCCAGGTACCAGCGGTCGGCCTCGAACCCGGGCCGCCGCTGCGCCCGCACCAGGATCGACTTTCCGTCGGGCGAGTAGACCGGCTGCATGTCGGCCGCGGGGTTGGAGGTGATCCGGGTCGGCTCGCCGCCGGTCACCGGCACCGTCCACACGTCGTGGTTGGTAGTCCACATCTCCGCGTCCTTGTCGCCCCGCTTGGAGACGAAGGCGAGCTCCCGGCTGTCCGGGGAGAAGGCGATGGCGCCATCCTCGTAGTTGTGCGGCGGGCTGTCGTAGTCGCCCGGGGTGAGGTCGCGCGTCGCCCCGCCGGCGACCTCGGTCACGAAGACGTGATGCCGCACCTGCTCCCACCAGTCGGTCCAGTGCCGATAGGGGAGTCGGGTCAGGTGGTGCAGCTTGACCGGATCATGCGCCACCGAGTCGCGCACCTTGGCGTTGCACGGGTCGTCCGAGCACTGGGGATAGGCGTCGGAGACGTAGGCCACGCGCCGCCCGTCGGGCGAGACCACCAGCGGTGGCTGCACCCCGCCCGAAAGCCGGGTGACGGCGCGAATGTGCCCGCCCGAGGCGTCGGCCAGGTACACCTGCGGCGTCCCGCTCCGGGCCGAGATGAAGGCGATCCGCCCGTCCGCCAGGAAGCGGGGCGTGTCGTCGGAGCCCGGGCCGGCGATCAGCGGCCGCGGACGGCCCGAGCCGTCCGACGCGACCACCCAGATGTCGGCGTTGCGCTTGCCCGTGACCGAGTCGGTGGTGGTCCGGACGAAGACGACCCGGCGACCGTCCGGCGAGACCTGGGGATCCCCCACCCGGATGGCGGTGATCAGATCCGCGATCGTCATGGGGCGCCGTCCCTGGGCCTGAGCGGCGGCGGCGGACGGGATCAAGGCCAGGAACAGGAGGCCGGCGGCGGGGCGACGAATTGGCATCATGTGGTGGTCGCTGCGGACGAGGTTGGGTCCAAAGGTAACCCCGCTGGCCGAACCCGTCGGGTCACTGTATCCGTAGGGCTGGGAGCCCGAGTGCCCGACCGACCCTCACCCCCGGAGTCGCGATGCGTTCCACATCGATCCGTACCGCGCTGGTTCTGTCCGCGGCCCTGGCGCAGTGGTCGAGCCCGGTAGCAGCGCAGCAACCCACCCATCCGCCGAAATGCACCGCGGCGGAGTACCGTCAGTTCGATTTCTGGATCGGCGACTGGGATGTCACCCTGCCCAACGGCAAGTTCGCCGGGACCAACCGGATCGACTCTATCCTCAGCGGCTGCGTGCTGCGGGAGAATTGGAGCGGCGCCCGCGGGATGCACGGCACCAGCTATAACATCTACGATGCGGCCGGCCGTCGCTGGCATCAGACGTGGGTGGACGATTTCGGAACCCTGCTGGAGCTGAACGGCGCGTTCGAGGACGGCAAGATGGTCCTCACCGGCGAGCAGAAGAGCGACTCGGGCAGCACGCTCCAGCGGATCACCTGGACGCCGAAGGGCCAAGACGTCCGGCAGCTTTGGGAGTCCAGTACCGACGGCGGCAAGACCTGGTCGGTGGTATTCGACGGCAACTACCGGAAGAAGGCCTGAGGCGAACGCTCCGTCCTCAGGGACGAAACAACGAACCGCCGCCGAGCTAGCTGTCGGCGGCGGTTCTGTGGGGGACCGGGCTCCCGAAAGCCCGGCCCGGGTACTAAGCGTGGTTTAGAACGTCTTCCGCGGGGCGATCCGCTCTTCCAGCTCTTCCACGTTGAGCTCGACGTTCTCGCCCTTGGCGAGGTCGCGGGCCTTGTCGTTCTGCTTCGGCTGGGGGGTCTGGTTCTTGTCGGTCCGCATTGTGTGCCTCGCTGTTGTGGTGTCGGGGGCGTCGAACAACTGGGGAACAATCTGCAACGTGTCCGTGAAAGCAGCGTGAATTGGTCTAAGTCATTTGTATATAGTGATTTACATATGCGCTTCGGACCCAGACGACCCCTGTCGATTCCCCCGGACCCCGTTCGTCGATAGGATGAGGCGGCGAAAAAGACCCCTGACCGAGAGGACGATATGCGGAAGCTGGTGGTGGGCACCTTCGTGAGCCTGGACGGCGTGATGCAGGCCCCGGGGGCCCCGGATGAGGACCGCGATGGAGGGTTCGAGCACGGCGGCTGGTCCTTCTCCTACTGGGACGACGTGATGAATCCCCTGATCGTCGACCAGATGCTGGAGATGGACATCCTGCTCCTGGGCCGGCGCACCTATCAGATCTTCGCCGGACACTGGCCTCGCATCACCGATCCCTCGGATCCCGTCGCGGTCAAGCTGAACGCGGTGCCCAAGGTCGTCGCGTCGCGCACCCTGCGCAGCGCCGACTGGCAGGACACCACGATCATTCGAGACGTCGTGTCCGATGTGGGCCGGCTCAAGCGCGAGGGCGAAGGACAGATCCAGGTGTCGGGCAGCGGCGACCTGATCCAGACGCTGCTGGAGCACGACCTGGTGGACGAGATCCGGCTCTGGACCTTCCCCCTGGTGCTCGCCTCGGGCAAGCGGCTCTTCGCGGGGGGAGCGCTGCCGGCCGCCTTCCGGTTGCTGGAGACCAACGTGTCCAGCACCGGGGTGGTCATTCAGCGGCTCGAGCGCGCGGGTCCGGTCCGGTACGGTTCCTTCGCGCTGGAGGAGGAAGGCGCCGCGCGGTAGCTACGGCGCCGGCGCGGGTGACCACATCTGGCGGATGATCCGCCATCGTCCCGCGCTGTCTGGGGCCAGCAGGACCAGGTCGGTCGAGCGACTGGTCTGGCTGGCCTCCTTGCCGTCCTTGGCATAAACCCACCCCAGCGTGGCGTCTCCCCTGAACCAGGCCAGCTCGGGCGTGCCTCGCACCTCGGCCAGGTCGCGGCGGAAGGCGGTGATCCGGGTATGGGAGCCGTCGTCCGGCCACCAATACGCCCGGATGGCTCGCACACCTTCGACCGGCCGCCCGCCTGGCGGCAGCAGGACCGCGTCGGCGTGAAAGAGTGCCAAGACACCCGCGGTGTCGTCGCGGATCCAGGCCTGCACGAACGCGGTGTCGAGGGCCTGAATCGCGGCCCGGTCGCGATCGGACAGGGCGCCCGTACCCGACACACCGCTCGCGGGTCGGGAGCGACAGGCGGCACAGACAAGAAAGCCGGCGAACAGTCGGCGGAGCGGCCGGCCCGCCATCGAGAATCTCCGAGGAGTGTTCTTTCCCGACGCGGGGGATGACGGACCGGTTTCCGCTGCCGTTACATTTCCCGTTCCTCCGTCCCACGAGCGCCCGTGCCTCTGCTTTCGTTCCTGCTCACCGTTTCCCTGGTCCAGTCTCCCCCGCCATCTCCCCACCCCGACGAGCTCGCCCGCTGGCAGCGCCACGCGCGCGCGGTCCAGATCACCCGGGATGATTGGGGGATCGCCCACGTGCACGGGACCACCGATGCCGACGCCGTGTTCGGGATGATCTACGCGCAGGCCGAGGATGACTTCGGCCGGATCGAGCGGAACTACCTGGTCAACACGGGGCGGCTGGCCGAGGCCGAGGGCGAGGGCGCGTTGTGGCAGGATCTCCGGCAGCGCCTCTTCGTGAACCCCGACACGCTGCAGGCGCTCTATCGGCGGAGCCCGGGCTGGCTCCGGAGCCTGATGGACGCCTGGGCCGACGGGCTCAACTACTACCTGTCCACTCATCCGGACGTCCGCCCGAAGGTGCTGACCCGCTTCGAGCCCTGGATGCCGCTCAGCTTCAGCGAGGGGAGCATCGGGGGAGACATCGAGTCGGTGAACCTCGATTCCCTGCGCGCCTTCTACGCTCCCGCCACCGAGTCCGACTCGACCGGCGGGTCCGCCGCTTCGGGTCCGTCCCAGGAATCCAACGGATTCGCCATCGCCCCTGGCAATACGGTAAACCGCCGCGCCCTGCTCCTCATCAATCCGCACACCACCTTCTTCTTCCGCTCCGAGCTGCAGATGACGAGCGACCAGGGGCTGAACGTCTACGGCGCCGTCACCTGGGGACAGTTCTTCATCTATCAGGGATTCAACGCGCGGCTGGGCTGGATGCACACCTCGACCGGGGCCGATGCCATCGACGAGTACGCCGAGACGATCGTGCGGAGGGCGGGGAAGCCGTACTACCGATATGGGAAGGAGGTCCGGCCCATCCGGACCGAGCAGATCGCGCTGCGTTACCGGACCGCCGACGGTATGCAGGGCCGTGAGTTCACCGTGTATCACACCCACCACGGCCCCGTGGTGCGCTCCGCGGGGGACAAGTGGATCACGGTGCGGCTCATGAATCGGCCGGTGGAGGCGCTGAGCCAATCGTTCCTCCGCACCCGGGCGCGGAACCTCGCCGAGTATCGCAAGGCGCTGAACCTGAACGCGAACTCGTCCAACAACACGGTGTACGCCGACGCCGATGGGCACATCGGGTATTTCCACCCCCAGTTCATTCCCCGCCGGGACGATCGCTTCGACTGGACTCGGCCCGTGGACGGCAGCGATCCCGCGACGGAGTGGCACGGCGTGCAGGGCGTGGAATCCAGCCCGCACCTGGTCGACCCGCCCAACGGTTGGCTGCAGAACACCAACAACTGGCCCTACTCGGCGGCGGGCCGCGACAGTCCCCGGCGCGAGCAATACCCGAAGTACATGGATATGGTCGGTGAGAACCCGCGGGGACAACAGGCCATCCGGGTGCTGATCGCACGCAGGGACTTTACTATCGAGCGGCTCCGCGCCGCCGCGTTCGATCCCTATCTGACCGCGTTTGCCCGGCTGGTGCCTCGGCTGGTCCAGGCCTTCGACTCGCTGGCCGGAACGCCGGCCGCGGATAGTCTGAAGGAGCCGTTAGACGCGCTTCGGGGGTGGGACTATCGCTGGTCCGCGGCGAGCGTGCCGACTTCCCTGGCCGTCGCCTGGGGTGACGAGCTCATGGGTCGGGTGGGCAGCCGGGTGCCGCTGTATCCCGAGATGGCCGTTTACGATTACATGGCCGACAGCACCTCCGCGGCGGACAAGCTCGACGCGCTGCGCACGGCGGTCGAGCATCTCGACCGCGACTTCGGCACCTGGCGCACGCCGTGGGGCGAGATCAACCGGTTCCAGCGCCCCGGCCCCGACCCGGCGCATCCCTTCGACGACCGCCGCGCCAGCGTGGCGATTCCGTTCGTCTCCTCCAACTGGGGCTCGCTCGCGGCGGTCTCCAGCCGCACCTACCCCGGCACCCGCCGGCGCTACGGCACGTATGGGAACACCTTCGTGGCAGTGGTGGAGTTCGGGCAGGACAGCGTCCGCGCGATCGCGGTGACGCCCGGTGGCGAGAGCGGCGACCCGGCGTCGCCGCATTACAACGACCAGGCGGAGCGCTACGCGCAGGGTCGGCTCCGCCCGGTCTACTTCTATCCCGGTCAGCTCGAGGGGCACACCGAGCGGGTCTACCAGCCGGGGGAGTAGCGGCGCTTACCCTTTCACCCGCACGTCGGTCGCGACCCAGTTGAGCTCCCAGGTCCTGCCGCTGTCGTCGGAGAACGACTGCTCGAACCGGCACGAGTCCCTGCCGAACGGCTGGATGATGAAGCGCACCAGGATGGTGCGCTCGCCGTAAGGCTCCTGGGAGATGAACTCGCCTCGCCCGTCGCGGAACTCCCCGATCGAGGACTCGCTGAGGGTGCCGCTCCGGCTGTTGCTGAAGTTGAGGCTCCACTGATGCGCGGAGGGGTTGTAGAGCCGGAGGCTGAGCGCCTGGAAGCTGCCCGCCGACCCGTGCGCCTCGAGCTCCACCAGATTGGCCAACCCGTTCCACACCTTCCGGACCACGGTCGTGCCGGTGTAATGCGTTCGGTGCTCCCGAATAGCGCCGCGGCTAGACCTGCACCGCCGGGGCGAGCCTGGTGGTCACGGCGTACAGGACCGCCCCTGCCGCCAGGGCCACGACTACCGCGAAGAACTCCTGCCTGGTGCTGTGCAGCAGCACCCAGGTCAGCCCCGGGATCGCCAGCAGCGCGGTCGCGCCGGGGAGCGCGCCCGCGCGCCCGGGCTCTCGCCGCGTCACCACCCACGCGGCCACGCAGGTCGCGATGTACAGCAGCACGATCGCGATGCTCGCCACGGGCGCGAGGAGCGTGAAGCTGCCGGACATCGCCAGCGCGGCGGCGACGACCGCGTTGATCACTACCGCCACGTGGGGCGCGCGGGTGACCGGGTGCACCGCCGCCAGCTTGCGCGGCAGCAGTCCATCGCGCGCGAACGCGAACAGCACCCGGCTCTGTCCCAGGATGTCGCCGCCGAGGAACCCCACCATCGAGATCGCCCCGATGGCCAGGATCAGCCCGCGGCCGGCGGGGCCGAGTCCGCTGAGCGCGTCGGCGAGCGGAGCGGAGGACCCGGCGAGCGCGGGGCCGAGCACACCCTGCGCGATCAGGTGAATGGTGACGTAGAGGAGCACGACCAGCAGCGTGGCCGCGGCCAGCGCGCGCGGCACCGTCCGCCCGGGGTCGCGGATCTCGCCGCCGGCGCAGAGCGGGATCTCCATCCCCGCGAGCGCGAAGATCACCAGGACGGTGGCCCGCCCGAGGCCGGTGCCGTCGGCCGGCAGGGTCCACCCCAGGTGGCCCGCCTGCACGAACCGCGCGGCGAGCAGCACGAAGAGCACCAGGCCGATGAACTTGGCCACGCCCGCGGCGGAGGCCAGCGCGGTCCCCGCCCGCACGCCCTGCACGTTCACCACCGCCAGCAGCGCGAAGGTGGCCGCGACCGTGAGCGCGCGCGGCAGCGGCTGGTGCAGCGCCGGCAGCATGGTGGCAAGCGAGTCCACCAGCGCGGCGCCTACCGCGCCGCACGCCACGATCGTGGCGAGCCAGGTGAGGAGGCCGGCGAGATAGCCCGGGAACTGCCCGAACGCCCGCTCCACATAGGCGTAGGGCCCGCCGCTCACCGTGGTGCGTCGGCCGGCTTCGGCGAAGGCGAGCGCGACCAGGGCCATGACCGCGGCACCGGCCAGGTACGCCGCGGGCGCCGCCGTCCCCAGCTCGCGCGCGAGGACCGCCGGCAGCACGAAGATGCTGCCGCCCACCGTGACGTTGACGATGCTGAGGGCGAGCCCGACCGGTCCGATGGCGCGAAGGAGGCCGTCGTCGGACCTCATGCGGTCGGCTCGCCGAAGCCGAGCACGTGGCCGTCGAGGTCCCGCACGGCGAACTCCCGCATCCCGTACTGCTGCAGCGTCAGGTCGTAGGCGAGCTGCGCGCCGCGCTCCACCAGCTCGGCCCGGAGCGCGTCCAGTCCCTCCACCCAGTAGAACACGTCCCAGGTGCCGCCCTGCCGCTCGACCGGGACGATCCGGGACCGGTCGGGCGCTCGGCGAAGCATGATCGCCAGCCCGTCGCGGGCGTAGATGGCGAACTCGGGCGGATCACCGCCGACGTATTCGCGCTCGAAGCCAAGGATGTCTTGATAGTGTGCCCCGGTGGCGGCCACGTCGGGCACCAGCAGGTAGGGTGCGGCGCGGACGAGGCGGGTGGGGCGAGCGGCTGACATCCGCACCTCCGGGGTTGGGGCCGCGCTCTCGGCATGCGGGCATGAAGGCTCTACGCCACGCCCGGACGGGGTGTTTCCCCGGCAGCCTTCAGGGCGCCGCGAGATGCACCGGCGCGCCCGCGAGCGCCCAGACCGCGAGCGCCATCACTCCCGCCGCCAGGAGCAGCGCGGCCACGACCGTCCAGTGCGGACGCGCCGGCCCCGCGATCGGCGGGGCCTCGACCGGAGTCGAGCCGCCCGAGGGCGTGAATCCCGCCGGCAGGTCGAGCGCCAGCCCGAGACCCAGCAGATCACGCTCGAACGCCTGGGCCGACTGGTAGCGGGCGGCGGGGGTCTTGCCCAGCGCGGTCCTCACGATCCGGTCGAGCCCGGGCGGAGCCGCCGGCCGGACGGCGGAAAGCGACGGCGGGTCGCCGCTCAGGATCGCCTCCGCGACGGCGGACGGGCTCCCGCCCGGAAAGGGCCGTTGCCCGGCCAGCATCTCGTAGAGCACCACGCCGAGCGACCACAGATCGGTCCGATGGTCCAGCGGCCCACCCTCGGCCTGCTCCGGGCTCATGTAACCCAGGGTGCCGAGCACGGTGGATGGCCCGGTCAGCACCACGCCGGCCAGCTTCGCGATTCCGAAGTCGAGGATCTTGACCACCCCGTCGTCGGTGACGAGCACGTTCGAGGGCTTGATGTCGCGGTGGATGATGCCCCGCGCGTGTGCCTTGGCCAGGCCGCGCGCGATCTGGATCGCGATCCCCACCGCCTCCTCCACCGGCAGCGGTCCTTGCGCGATCCGCCGCTGCAGGGTCTCGCCCTCGTACAGCGGCATGGCGAGGTAGAGCTGGCCCGGCTCGGCCTCGCCGATGTCGTGCAGGGTGCAGATGTTGGGGTGCTCCAGCCCGCCGACCGTCCGCGCCTCCAGCCGGAATCGCTCCGACGCCGAGTCGTCGGTGCCGAGATGGGGGCGCAGGAACTTGAGCGCGACGGTGCGGCCGAGCCGGGCGTCGAGCGCCCGGTAGACCACGCCCATCGCCCCGCCTCCGATCTCCTCCTTCACCTCGTAGGGGCCGACGGTCTTTCCGGCCAGCGATACCGCGGTCCTCCTGAGCCGCGCCGCTACCGGCGCGAAGTCGGCGGCCATCCGGTCGACCGCGCCGGGCCGCTCGTGTGCAGCCAGCAGCGAATCGACTTCGGCCCGGATGGTGGGGTCGCCGGCGCAGGCCTGGTCGAGGAAGGCGCCGCGCTCGGCCGGGTCGCGCTCCAGCGCGCCCGCGAGGATCTCCTCGATCCGGGTCCAGTTCACTCGCCCAGCTCGCGGTTGAGCCAGGCGCGCGCCATCGTCCAGTCGCGCTTCACCGTCGCGGGCGAGGTCTCCAACGCCTCCGCCGTCTCCTCCACGCTCATGCCGCCGAAGAATCGGCACTCGACCACCCGGGCCCAGCGCGGGTTGGCCTCGCCCAGCCGGTCGAGCGCCTGGTCCAGCGCCAGCAGCTCGTCGCTCCGGGTCACCGCCATCGCCACCGCGTCGTCCAGCGGCTCGACCGTGACCCCGCCACCCCGCTTCTGGGCTCGGCGGGCCACCGCGTAGTCGATCAGAATCCGGCGCATGGCGCGGCCGGCCGCCGCGAGCACGTAGGCCCGGCCCGGCCAGCGGATCTGCTCCAGGCGGGCCAGCTCGAGATATGCCTCGTGCACCAGGGCGGTGGTGCCGAGGGTGTGGCCGGTGCGCTCGCCGCCGAGGTGGCGGTGGGCGACCCGGCGAAGCTCCTGGTAGACGGTGGGAAAGACCTCGTCGAGCCCGCCGCGGGCGTGGGCGCCGGAAGGACCCGGCTCGGAGTCTGGGGCGGGGGGCATCGGGGAGATACTACGCCGCCCGTCGCGACGGCGGCAAGGCCGATGAGCCGTTCCGGCCCGATTTTCGGCTTTGTCTCTCTGAGGGCACGCCGGGGACCGGTAGTGCCCGTTCCCCAACTGGAGAGACCCATGCCCTTCACGTTCACCCGGTACCGGGCGGCCGCGGCGGTCGCCGTCGTCGCGATCGTCGCGTTCGCCGCCTGTGAGAGCGACACCTCGTCACCCACCGCCCCGATACAGCCCACCGCCGCCAAGACCCATACCCATGGCGCCCACGGCGGCCCGGTTGCCCTGACGCCCGACATGCTGAAGGCGATCGCCCAGGTGCGCAAGGCGACCGCGGTCTTCCACGACATCACCGTGGCGCAGGCCGCCGGCTACAACGTGCAGTTCCCCCCGGGCTGCGCCGAGCTGCCCGGCACCGGCGCCCAGGGCTTCCACTGGATCAACAACGGCCTGGTGGACGACAAGGTCGAGCTGCTCAAGCCCGAGCTCGTGATGTACGAGCCCAAGCCGGGCGGGGGCATGCAGCTCGTGGGCGTGGACTACGTGGTGCCGCTGAGTGCTTCGGCGGAGCCCCCGACGCTTCTCGGCGTGCCCTTCGCGCCGCTGGAGGCTCTCGGCGTGTGGGCGCTCCACATCTGGGCCTGGCGGCCGAATCCAAACGGCATGTTCGCGATGTGGAACCCCAACGTGAGCTGCGCGAACCAGTAGGATGCTGGGAGACCGAGCCGGCGCGCTGCCTCAGGGCGCGTCGGCCCGGTACACCGTCTGCCAGTGTTTCGAGGCGCTGCCGATCAGCGCGCCGATACCCGCGCCGGCGGCGGTGTTCAGCAGCATCGCGGCGACCGCCTGACCTCCTGAGGGGGTCGTCCATTCGTCGCTCGACGCTGCGAGGACCGCCACGATGGCGAGGCCGAGACCGATGCCTCCGCCGATGAAGGCGCCCTTGCCGGCGTTGGAGCCGCGGGCCACCTGCAGCTCGCGCACTTCGCGGAGCGACACCTCGGTCAGCGACGGGCTGGCGCTGGGACCGCGGACGTAGACCAGCGTGCTGTCCGACGACGCCCGGCCGGTTCCCGCCAATCGATGCCAGCCTGGCTCGGCCAGCCGGACGCGGGCATGGGTCGCGGTGTTGATCGCCTGCAGCGTTTCAGAGGAGAGCTCCTGCGCGGCGGC
>DASSML010000265.1:0-2358 GCA_035688895.1 Gemmatimonadales bacterium | reverse complement strand
GAAATCCCGGGAGCCTGGCGCCTGGCGTCTTGGCCCCATCCGCTTCTGACTCTAGAACGTCAGCGCCAATACCACCCCGAATGCCCGATTCCTTGCCGTGACTCCGGGGAGCACCGATCGCAGCCCAGCGGTATAGCGCGCCTCGAGCGCGAGCGCGGACTGCGGCCAGCGAATCTCCAGCCCGCCCCCGCCGACCACCCCGATGTCGAATTGACGAAAGTTCGCGTCGGTCTGGGCACAGGTGGCGCTGACCGGCGCGCTGGGGTCGATGACCTGGAGATCGCAGCCGATCTGCAGCGAGGGCGCCGGGCCGCCGAACACCACGGGCCGAAACCGGCCCCGGGTGGCCGCCAGCCGGAGCAGCACCGGCACCTCGATGTAGGCCAGCCCGATGTCGAGATCCCGCACGGCGCCGCTGTCGACCACGACCTGGGTCCGGCCGCCCTTGAGCGCGAACAGCACCTCGGTGCGGAGAAACACCGGCGCCTTGACCGGCACCTGGAGATACACGCCCGTGAGTGCGCCTTGCCGGCTCTCGACTCGGAGCGCATTCGCGCCGCCGAGGTCGCTCCGGGAGTAACCCACCTCGGCGCCGACGGCCGGCCGGAGACTCGAGCGGCGCGGCGGCTGCGCCTGCCCCGCCAGCGAGACGGGGAGGGCAGCCAACGCGAGAATCAAGAGTTGAACGGAGCAGTGGCGAGGCGCCATGGGCCAAAGCTAACCCGCCGCGCTCCCGCCCGGGTGAGGCCCAGCCTTGTCCTCCTCCGCCCGGTCCAGGACCTCTCGGACCTTCCGAGCCAGGTCCTGCGGGGCGAAGGGCTTCTGCAGAAACTGGTCCTCATCGTCCACCAGGCCCCGGCGCCGGAGGTCGTCGCGGGAGTAGCCCGAGATCAGCAGCACCGGGAGGTCGGCACGCTGATCGGAGAGCTGCGTGCGCAGACTGCGGCCGCTCACCACCGGCATGGCGATGTCGCTCACGACCAGCTGGATCGTGCTGTCATGGCTGGCCAGCACCTCGAGCGCCTCCTTGCCGTTGCCGGCCTGGTAGACCCGATAGCCTTCAGCCTGCAGCGCGCGGGCGGCGATCTCCCGCATGTGCGGCTCGTCCTCGACCAGGAGGACCGTTTCATCCCCTTGCATCGGCGAGCCGTCCCCGGCGTCGGGCTGAACGACGGGCGCCGGCAGCCGGGGGAGATAGATCTCGATCGTGGTGCCCCTGCCGGGCTCGCTCCGGGCCCACACGTAGCCGTCGGCCTGCTTGACGATGCCGTACACCGCCGCGAGCCCGAGGCCGGATCCTTTTCCGATCTCCTTGGTGGTGAAGAACGGCTCGAAGATGCGCTCCACGGTGGCTCGGTCCATCCCCGTGCCGGTATCGGTCACCGCGATCAGCACGTAGCAGCCCTCCCGGATGGGGAATTCCTTGCGTGGCCCCCGGTCGGGCGCAGGCAGCGTGAGCTCGGAGGTCTCGATCGTGAGCATGCCCCCGGCGGGCATGGCGTCCACTGCATTGAGGGCCAGGTTGAGCAGCACCTGCTCGATCTGGCCGCGACCGATCCGCACGTAGTAGGGAGCGGGGAGGCGCGTCTCCAGCGTGGACTGCTCGCCCAGGGTGCGGCGGAGCACCGGCGCGAAAGCGCCGACCACCGCGCTCACGTCGAGCACTTCGGGCTGAACCAGCTGCCGCCGGCTGAAGGTGAGCAGCTGCTGGGTGACCGCGGCGGTGCGCTCGGCCGCCCGCCGGATCTGGACCAGATCGCCCCGGAGCTCGGCGTCGAGCTCGCTTCGCCGGAGGATGAAATCGGCGAAGCCGATGACCACCGCCATTTGATTGTTGGTCTCGTGCGCCATGCCGCCGGCCAGCCGCCCCAGCGCCTCCATGCGCTGGACCTGCCGCAGGTGCTCTTCGGCCCGGCGCTGGTCGGTGAAGTCGGCGGCGATGCCGACCACCCGCACGGGCCGGCCGGCCTCGTCGGTCAGCACCCGCCCCGCCATGCGGATCCAGGCGGTGCCGCCTTCGCGGGGCAGTCGGAACTCGGTCACGTGATCGGCCGGCACGGCGATCGCGCCCTCGATCGACGCCCGGAGGCGGTCCCCGTCCTCCGCCGAGAGGAGCGCGATGAGGCCGTCGAGATCGTCCGGCAACCGGCCGCCCGGACCGCGCAGCACCATGGACGCCTCGGCAGACCAGCGGATTCCGCCGGTGGCGACGTCGAGGTCCCACGTGCCCATGCGACCCACGTTGAGCGCGAGCCGCACCCGGTCCTCGCTCTCCCGCACCGCCAGCTCCGAGCGGCGGTGTTCGGCCCGCACCGACGCCTCCCTGAGCGCGCGCTGGACGGCCGGTACCAGCCGCTC
>DASSML010000264.1:0-3447 GCA_035688895.1 Gemmatimonadales bacterium | reverse complement strand
GCGAGCACCAGCGTGAGCACGGCCACGGCCGTAAAGGCGGGAGCCCGGCGGAGATGTCGCAACGCGAGCCGCACGTCCTGACTCAATTCGGCGAGGTACTCGGCCCGGCGCACGCTGCGCTCGTGCTCCTGGCCGAGCTCGCGGCACCGCTCACCCACCCGAGCCAGGTCGCCGAAGCGACGGAGCGCCTCGGCCCGCGCCTCCGGCTCGCTCTGTCCCCGCGCGACCAGGTCACGGGTTACCATCGCGAGGTGGAAGTCGAGCTCCTCGTCGACCTGGTCGGCCACGCTCCGGCGCCAGAACATCGGTCAGCCCGGGAGCAGGATGGGGGACACCGCCTCGACGAACTCGGCGAACTTCTGGGTTTCGGCTGCGAGCTGCCTGCGGCCCTTCGGCGTGAGCTTGTAGAACCGGGCCTTCCGTCCCAGCTCCGAGACGCCCCACTCCGCCTCGATCCACCGCTCCCGCTCCATGCGATAGAGGGCAGGGTAGAGCGAGCCCTCTTCCACCTGAATCGCGGTGCCGCTGGTCTCGCTCAGCCAACGGCTGATGGCGTAGCCGTGCCGCGGGCCCCAGCTCAGGGTCTTGAGGATGAGGGCGTCGAGGGTGCCGTGGAGGCGGTCTTTGGTCTGGGCGGCGGCGGCCATGGCTCACACCTAGGTGTCTATGTCTGGGGCAAAGGTCGGCCGGAAACACCTAGATGTCAAGGTATGGCGGTGCTCACCGTGGATCGATTTCAACCACCTTCCGAGCGACGTGTGCGAGCTATCGCCCACGTCAGAAGATCGTGACATTCGATGTCCCGAACTGCGACGTTTTCTCCTTGCGAGACGCGAGGCCGCACCGAATATTGGCCGCCCACCTGAGCCGCTGGAGGCGGTCAAATGGCAGTGAATCCGATTCCCGCAGGACACGGCACCGTCACGCCCAGTATCATCGTCAAGGGAGCCGCGAAGGCCATCGACTGGTACAAGAAGGCGTTGGGCGCCGAGGAGGTGTCGCGCTTCGAGGGGCCCGACGGGCGCATCATGCACGCCGAGATCAAGATCGGCGACTCGCACATCATGATGGGCGACGAAATGCCGGACTACAATGTCCGCGGCCCCGCGACGCTGGGCGGCACGCCGGTGTCGTTCTTCATCTACACGGCCAACGTGGACGCGGCCTGGAAGCGGGCGGTCGACGCCGGCGCCAAGGTCGGTCAGCCGCTGGCAGACCAGTTCTGGGGCGACCGCGCCGGCTCGATCACGGACCCGTTCGGGCACCAGTGGTGGCTGGCGCAGCACATCAAGGACCTGTCCAAGGACGAGCTCCGGAAGGCGGCCGAGGCGGCCTTCTCGCAGCCGGCCTAACACCCCCTCAGCACCAGACTGCCGCAGTCAACGGTGCCCGCCGCCCGATCAGGGGGGCGGGCACTTTCTCGCTGTAGCGGTTTCCCCGATCCGGCGGCACATTCCTGACGGGACCAGCCGGCCTGGTCATGCCCCTCCTCGAGCAGCTCACTACAGCCGTCGGCGATCGCTACCGGGTCGAGCGCGAGCTCGGCCACGGCGGCATGGCTGTGGTCTTCCTGGCCGAAGACCTCAAGCATCACCGGCTGATCGCGCTCAAGGTCCTCAAGCCGGAGCTCTCCGCCGCGCTCGGCAGCGAGCGGTTCCTCCGCGAGATCGAGATCGCCGCCGCGCTGCAGCACCCCCATATCCTGCCGCTCTACGACTCCGGTCAGGCCCCAGGCCTGATCTGGTACGTCATGCCCTACGTCGAAGGCGAGTCCCTCCGGGACCGACTCCGGCGCGAGGGGCAGCTTCCGCTGGACGCCGCGCTCCGGATCGCCCAGGAAGTGGGCAGCGCCCTGCAGTACGCCAACGACCACGGCGTCGTCCATCGGGACGTGAAGCCCGAGAACATCATGCTCTCGGCGGGGCAGGCGGTGGTCACCGACTTCGGCATCGCCCGCGCGATCCAGGCGGCCGGCACGGAGTCGCTCACCGTGAGCGGCATCGTGGTCGGCACGCCGCAGTACATGAGCCCGGAGCAGGCCTCCGGCGGCACGGTGGACGGTCGCAGCGATCAGTACAGCCTGGCGTGCACTCTCTACGAGATGCTGATCGCCGAGCCGCCCTTCACCGGCCCCTCGGTCCAGGCGGTGATCGCCCGGCACTCGGTCGAGCCGGTCCCGAGCCTCCGGGTGGTTCGCCAGACGGTGCCGCCCGAGGTGGAGGCGGCAATCGTGCGTGCGATGGCGAAGGCGCCGGCCGACCGGTTCTCCTCGATCCGGCAATTTCTCGATGCGCTCGTGCCGTCCCCAGTCTCGTCGGCCACGACCGTGCCCGCGGCGGCCACGGTGCGCCCGACGCAATTGCGGCGAATGGCGGCTGTGCTCGTCGGCGCCCTGCTGCTGGCCGGCGCAGGCTGGTGGTTCCTGGCGGATCGCGGAGCTGCACCCGAGGCTTCCAAGGCCGCGCTCGTAACGTCGATCGCCGTCCTCCCCTTCCGAGAGCTGGAGGCGAGCCCGGACAGCTCCTACCTCGGCGACGGGATGACCGAAGGCCTCATCGCCGACCTCTCCCAGATCGGCTCGCTCAAGATCATCTCCCGTTCCTCGGGCGCGATGGCTCAGGGTGCCGCACTCCCCCTCGCGGGGCGTGCCGGCGAGCTCGGCGTGCAGGCCCTGGTGGACGGCTCGATCGGGCGGACCGGTGACAGCGTGCGGATCGGCGTACGTCTGATCCGCGCGGCCGACAGCACGCCGCTGCTGGACCGGAACTGGGCCGGCCGACTCGGCGAGCTCCCCAACCTGCAGCGCGAGATCACCGTGGCGATCACCGGCGCGATCGGCGCGAAGCTGGGGAGTGAGCGCGGCCGGCTCGAGGTCCGAAGGGGAGAGGTGGACCAGCGGGCGTACGACGCCTACCTGCGGGGACGGTTCGAGCTCGAGCGCGGCGAGCTGGAGCAGGCCAAGGCGAGCTTCGAGCAGGCAGGGCGACTCGCGCCGCAGTGGGCGCCGCCGCTCGTCGGTCTGGCGAATTACTACACCACGCTTCCGTTCGCGACCGACGTGGCTCCCGCGGAGGTGCTGCCCCGGGCCCGAGCTGCACTGGCGGAAGCGTTGGAGCGGGACGAGACGCTGGCCGAGGCGCACGCGGCGAACGCGTACATCCGGGCCTACTACGACTGGGACTGGCGCGGAGCGGAGCGCGAGTTCCGTCGTGCCATCGAGCTCCGGCCCAGCTATGCCGACGCCTACTTCTCCTACAGTCGGTTCCTGGCCTCGCGGCGGCGGCTGGACGAGGCCATCGCCCAGCTCGGCCGGGCCATCGAGCTCGACCCTCTTTCTCTATCTGTCCAGGCGAACCTGGCACTCCTCTACTACTTCGCCGGCCGGTACGACGAGGCGGAAACCCGACTCCACGCTGTGCTCCGGAGCGACTCCACCGACGTAACGGC
>DASSML010000263.1:0-13211 GCA_035688895.1 Gemmatimonadales bacterium | reverse complement strand
GCTGCCCGTGATCGAGGACGCCGCCCAGTCGATCGGCGCCCGGCGCAAGGTGGATGGCGAGTGGCGTCTCTCGGGCGAGCTGGGCATGGTCGGCACGCTGTCGTTCTTCCCCAGCAAGAACCTGGGCGGGTACGGCGACGGCGGCATGATCGTCACCCAGGACGACGTCCTGGCCGAGCGGCTTCGTCGGCTGCGGCTGCATGGCGGGGCCAAGCAGTACTTCCACGACGAGGTCGGGTACAACAGCCGGCTGGATACCCTGCAGGCCGCCGTGCTCCTGGCCAAGCTGCCCCACCTGGCCGAGTGGAGCCGGACCCGGGCGGCGCACGCCCGGCGCTACAGCGAGGCCTTCGCGGCCCATCCGGTGATCTGTCCGCCGAAGGTGGATCCGCTCAACGAGCACATCTTCCACCAGTACACCATCCGGGTCCCCCGACGAAACGAGCTGCAGGCCGCGCTCAAGGCCAAGGGCATCGGCAACGCGGTGTACTACCCGCTCGCGCTGCACCTGCAGCCGTGCTTCGCCCATCTGGGCTATCAGCCCGGCGCGCTGCCGGTGAGCGAGGCGGCCACCGACTCGGTGATCTCGCTGCCGATCTATCCCGAGCTGACGCGGGAGCAGCAGGACGCGGTGATCCACGCCGTGCTGGAGTTTTATGCCTGAGGCAACATCCAAGAAGGCGGCTCCGACGCCGATGGCCGACGCGCTGATCGAGAAGGCCGGCCGACGCGACGCGCTCTTCGGCATCGTGGGTCTGGGGTACGTCGGCCTGCCCCTGGCGGTGGAGCTGGCGGGCGCGGGCTACCGGGTGCTCGGCTTCGACATCAGCGAGCGCGTGGTCGACGGACTCAACGCCGGCCGCTCGCACGTGAAGGACATCAGCGACGAGCAGCTCGCCGCGGTGGTGCGAGCCGGGCGGTTCGAGGCCACCACGGACATGAGCCGGATGGGTGAGCCGGACGCCATCTCCATCTGCGTGCCGACGCCGCTCTCCAAGTTCAAGGATCCGGACGTCAGCTACATCGTGGCGGCCACCGAGGCGGTCAAGCAGACGCTCCGCCGGGGGCAGGCCATCATCCTGGAGAGCACCACGTATCCGGGAACCACCCGGGAGATCCTCCAGCCGGCCCTGGAGAGCACCGGACTCAGGGTGGGCGAAGACTTCTTTCTGGCCTTCAGCCCCGAGCGGGTGGACCCCGGCAACCCGACCTGGCAGACCCGCAACACCCCGAAGGTGGTGGGCGGCATCACCCCGGCCTGCGCCCGTGTGGCATGCGCGCTCTACCAGCCGGCCATCGAGCGCCTGGTTCCGGTGTCCACCACCGAGGCGGCGGAGCTGGTGAAGCTCCTGGAGAACACCTTCCGGAGCGTCAATATCGGGCTGGTGAACGAGATGGCGATCGTGTGCGACAAACTGGGGGTGGACGTCTGGGAAGTGATCGAGGCGGCGGCGACTAAGCCGTTTGGGTTCATGAAGTTCCTTCCGGGCCCCGGGCTCGGCGGGCACTGTATCCCGATCGACCCCCACTACCTCGCCTGGAAGATGCGCGGGCTCAACTACAAGACCCGGTTCATCGACCTCGCCGGCGAGCTCAATACCGAGATGCCGCTGTTCTGGGTTCGGAAGGTCGCCGAGGCCCTCAACTTGCAGGGGCGCGCCGTCCGCGGGGCCTCCGTATTGGTCCTCGGCGTGGCCTACAAGCGGGATATCGACGACATCCGGGAGAGCCCGGCGCTCGACATCATCCGCCTCCTGGAAGGACAGGGGGCGCGAGTTTCGTATCACGACTCGCACGTCCCCTGCTTCACCGAGGACGGCCACGAATACCGGTCGGTGGCGCTCACCCCCGAAGTGGTGGGCGCCGCGGACTGTGTCATGGTCGTTACCGACCACTCGGACATCGACTACCGCATGATCCAGCGGCAGGCGAAGCTGGTGGTCGACACTCGGAACGCGATGCCGAAAGAGGCGTGACATGCACGTGGCGGTGATCGGAAGCGGGTACGTGGGCCTGGTGGCGGGCGCCTGCCTGGCCGAGACCGGCAACGACGTCATCTGCGTCGACAAGGACCGGGAGAAGATCGCTCGGCTGCAGAAGAACGAGATCCCGATCTATGAGCCGGGGCTCGAGCCGATGGTGCAGCGGAACCAGGCCGAGGGCCGGCTCACCTTCACCACCGACATCGCGGCGGCGGTGAAGAGCGCGCGGGTCATCTTCATCGCCGTGGGCACGCCGCCCGGCGAAGACGGCTCGGCCGACCTCCAGCACGTGCTCGGTGTGGCCCGGGAGATCGGCCGCCACATGAACGAGCCCAAGATCGTGGTGACCAAGTCCACCGTGCCGGTCGGCACCGCCGAGAAGGTGCGGGCGGCGGTCAAGTCCGAAACCAAAATCGACTTCGCGGTCTGCTCCAACCCGGAGTTCCTCAAGGAAGGGGCCGCGATCGAGGACTTCATGCGGCCCGACCGGGTCGTCATCGGGGTCGACACCGAAGAGGCCAAGACGGTGATGGGCGAGCTGTACTCGGCCTTTACCCGCCAGGGCGGCAACCGGATCATCTTCATGGACATCGCGTCCGCGGAGGTCACCAAGTACGCCGCCAACGCGATGCTCGCGACCCGGATCTCCTTCATGAACCAGATGGCGCTGTTCTGCGAGCTGGTCGGGGCCGACGTGCACAACGTCCGCCTCGGTATCGGCTCCGACCAGCGCATCGGCCGCGCGTTCCTGTATCCCGGCCCCGGCTACGGCGGGAGCTGCTTCCCCAAGGACGTGAAGGCGATCATCCGCACCGCGGACGACCTCGGCCTGTCGCTCGACGTGCTCAAGTCGGTCGAGGCGGTGAACGAGTGTCAGAAGCTGGTGGTGCTCGAGAAGGTGAAGCGCTATCTCGGCGCCGATCTCAAGGGAAAGGCGGTCGGCATCTGGGGCCTCGCCTTTAAGGCCGAGACCGACGACATGCGGGAGAGCCCGACCATCCCGTTGATCGAAGGGTTGCTCGCGGCCGGCGCCAAGGTCCAGGCGCACGATCCCAAAGCCACCGATTCGGCCCGCGCCATCTTCGGCGACCGGGTCATGTACGCCGCCGACCCGTACAGCGCCGCCCACGGCGCCGATGCCCTGCTGCTCATGACCGAGTGGCTGGTGTACCGCAATCCCGACTTCGAGCGGCTGCTCAAGCTGTTGCGCCGGCCGTTGCTGGTGGACGGCCGCAACCTGTACGATCCGACCCGCCTCAAGGCCCTCGGGTTCGAGTACCACGGGATCGGCCGGGGCGGGCGGTGACCCGGGTCGTCGTCACCGGCGCGGCGGGCTTCATCGGCTCGCACGTGGTCGAGGCGCTCGCGCGCCGGGGCGACGAGGTGGTGGGAATCGACAACTTCGACCCGTTCTACCCCCGGGCCATGAAGGAGCGCAACCTGGCCGAGGTCGGCCGGCTGCCGGGACTCGCCTTCCGCGAGCTCGATCTGCTCGACGTGGACGCCCTTCGAGCGCTCCTTACCCCGGACACGGTCCTGGTGCACCTCGCCGCCAAGGCCGGGGTCCGGCCGTCGCTCGCCGACCCCGTCGGATACGCCCGGGCCAACGTCAACGGGACCGCCGCCATCGCGGAAGCCGCACGGCAGGCCGGTGTCAGCCGAATCCTGTTCGGCTCGTCCTCGTCGGTCTACGGTGACAGCACCCCGGCGCCGTTCCGGGAAGACGCCGTGGCCGTCGAGCCGGTTTCCCCCTATGCCGCCACCAAGCGGGCCGGCGAGCTCCTTCTCCATGCCGTCGCCCCGATCTACGGCTTCCGGGTCGCCTCCCTTCGGTTCTTCACCGTCTACGGACCGCGGCAGCGACCCGACCTGGCGATTCACGCCTTCACCCGGAAAATGGTCCAGGGCGAGACCCTGACCCTCTTCGGCGACGGCACCCAGGCCCGCGACTATACCTATTGCACCGACATCGTGGCGGGGGTGCTCGCCGCGCTGACGTGGACCGAGACGGCGCCGGTCGGCGTCGAGCATTTCAACCTGGGCGGCAACCGCTCGGTACCGACCATGGTGATGGTCGAGACCATCGCCGAAGCGCTGGGCATCACGCCGTCCATCGAGTGGGCGCCGATGCAGCCGGGTGACGTGCAGCAGACCGCGGCCGATCTGACCAAGTCGTCCCAGGTGCTCGGCTACGCCCCGCGCACTCCTTTCCCGGAGGGCATCCGGCGTTTCGTGACCTGGTACCGGGAGGCCTATGGCCGGGGAGACTGACCGTCTGCTGACGCGGGCCCGCGAGCGATTCGCGGTCGAGGATTACTACGGGACGGTCCACCTGCTGGAGGACATCGTCGCCACCGGGCGCGCCTTTGCCGATGTGCACCACCTGCTGGGCGTAGCGTTGTCACTGCTCGGGCAGCGGGAGCGTGCGGTGCAGGAGTTCGCCCGCGCGCTGGAGCTCAATCCGCGCTATCTCGAGGCGTTGATCCACCAGGGCCTGGTGCTCAGCGAGCTGGGGCGCGAGTCGGAGGCCGCGGAATCCTTCCGCCGGGCCTCGGCCAGTGTGGCACCGCCCTCGGACGGACTTCCGGCGCCGGTGGCGGCCCGGCTGGCCAACAGCCATGGCGAGCTGGCCGAGGCCTACGCCGAGGCGGGCGCGCTCGGACGGTCGATCGAGCAGTATCAGCGCGCGCTGGAGCTGGGACCCGCCTTCCACGACCTGCGGTACCGCATGGCGCGGCGGATGCTCGAGGCCGGTCGGCCGCTGGACGCCCGCGACGCGCTGGAAGAAGTGCTGCGCGAGCGGCCGGGGTTCGTGGATGCGCAGGTCTCGCTCGGCCTGGCGCATTACCTCTCGGGTGACGCGCTGGGAGCCCGCGAGATCTGGCGGAGCTGCCTCACACGCCGTCCGGAGAACGCCAGGGTGGACGCCTACCTCGCGATGCTGGGGCGGACCGGCGAGTGAGGCTGCTGCGGGGGGCTTTGGCGGCCGGATCCGCCATGGCCGCCGCGGTGTGGGTGCTCGGTTGTGGCGGTCAGCCCAACGCCGAGCGCCGGGGCGACGCGGCGTATGGCAGGGGGCAGTGGGCCGAGGCCCTCGCCGAATATCGCTCGCTGGGGAGCAGCAAGATCGATCCGCGGATCTGGGCCAAGACCGGCGCGGCCGCCCTGCACGCGGGCGAGCTCACCCGGGCGGCGGACGCTTACCTCCACCTCGCCGGTGAGGATCCCACCCGGCTGGCGGAAGCGGCCGAGGGGCTGGAGACGGTGGCGCGGGCGGCCGAGCAGGCCGGACGGGCGGAGGCGATGGAGCAGGCGGTGGTCGGCCTGCAGGCGATCGCGCCGGAGCGGGTGCCGGGCCGCTATGCGCTGCGTTTGGCCCAGCAGCAGGGCGCCGATCCGGAGGAGCTGGTGAATCTGCTCCCCGGAGCTATCGCGGCCGCGGGAGACCAGGCCACCATCGACAGCTTGCTGGCCCTGCACGCACGGCTGCTGGAAAAGACCGCGGGCTGCGGCCAGGCGCTGCTCCAGTACCGTGCGGTGGTGCGGCGGGCGCAGGACAGCGCGCTCCGCGCGGCAGGCCGCCACGGCGCGGCGGCCTGCGCCCTCGCGCTGGGGGACCGTGCGTCGGCTGCCGGTCGCTCGGCCGACGCGGCCCTGTGGTACGCCGAGGCGGCTCGCACCGACTCCACCTCGGAGACCGGGCGGCGTGCACTGCTGGCCTACGGCGACGTCCGTGTGGTGCAGGGCGACACGCTGGCGGCCGCGCTGGCCTTCCAGGCGGTCGCGGCGGATTCGACCGCGCCCGACTCCGTGGCCAGCGCGGCCCGGATCCGGCTGCAGCGGATCGGCCTGAACCCGGCGGGCACCGCGCCCCCGCAACCTCGACCCGAGACTCGATGACCCGTCGCGCCGCCTTCGCCGTCCTGCTCCTCGGCGCCGCCGCATGCGGCGGCCGAGGTGGACGCGCGTCCACCACGCCGACGCCGCAGGTGCAGGAGACCGCCAGCAACGCCGAGGTGGACACCGCCTGGGCGGTGGTGGAGCGCCAGGTTCGTCACGGGAAGTGGTCCGACGCGCAGAAGATCCTCGAGCGGGTGCTGCTCGAGCTGCAGCCGGGCGATCCGCGCATCGCCCAGGCGCACTACTACCTGGGTGAGGCCCACTACGCGCAGGGGAGCCACCTCGAGGCCGCGCGCGAGTTCCGCAAGACCTCCGACGACACCCCCAACGACCCGCTGGCGGCCGACGCGTTGCTCCGAGTGGGCGACGTGTACGCCGACCTCTGGCGCCGGCCGGAGCTGGACCCGTCCTACGGGCAGACCGCCCTCGCCACCTACCAGGAGCTGGTCAACCGGTATCCCGGCACCAACGCCGCGAGTCGCGCCCAGGCCCGCATCGCCGACCTGCAGGAGCGCTTCGCGTACAAGGAGTACCGGGCGGCGCTCTACTACTTCAAGCTCAAGGCGTACGACTCCGCGATCCTTTACCTCAAGGACGTCGTCGCGACCTACCCGCGCGCGGCGGTGGCGTCCGAGGCCCTGGTCAAGCTGGTGCAGGCCTACCAGAAGCTGGGGTACAAGGAGGACGTGGAGGAGACCTGCGGCTACATCCGGCGCTTCCATCCCGACGCCGCCAAGCGGTACCGAGTGTGCCTGACCGATTCGACCGGCGCCAGCTAGGTCCATGATCGGCCTGCTCGGCGGATCGTTCGACCCGGTCCACCACGGACACCTGATCATGGGGCAGGTCGCCCGGGAGGCGCTGGGCCTCGAGGCGCTGCGGTTCGTCCCGGCCCGGCAGCAACCGTTCAAGAGCGGCCGCCACGGGGCCTCGGCCGAACATCGGGCCGCGATGCTGGCGCTCGCCCTGGCCGACGCGCCCGGCCTCAGCGTCGAGCCGATCGAGCTGGACCGGCCGGGGCCATCCTACACGATCGACACCCTGCACCAGCTCCGGGACCGAGAGCCCGGCCGCCAGTTCACCCTCCTGCTCGGGGCCGATGCCGCCGCCGAGCTG
The DNA here is from genome assembly GCA_035688895.1 of Gemmatimonadales bacterium. GTDB lineage: Bacteria > Gemmatimonadota > Gemmatimonadetes > Gemmatimonadales > GWC2-71-9 > CAVVWJ01. The sequence continues at coordinate 6,213 of DASSML010000263.1, read as the reverse complement.
GATGCCTGGCACCGGGCTCGGGAGATCCCTGAGGCGGCGCAGGTCATCGTGTTCGCCCGGCCGGGCTCGGCGGTCCCCGCGTCGCCGCTCATCGCCGGGGTCATCGACGTCCCCGCGATCGATATTTCGGCCACCGAGATCCGCCGCCGGGTGCGGGAAGGCCTCCCGATCCGGTACTGGGTACCGGAGGCGGTGGACGGGTATATCTCCCGGCACCGGTTATATTTGGACCCAGCATGATCAAATCCCTCATGACCGCGGTCTTCGGCACCCGCTTCGACCGCGACCGCAAGCGCATCCAGCCGATCGTCGACCTCATCCACGGGCATGAGGAGCGGCTTTCCGGGCTCTCCGAGGACGAGCTCAAGGGGCAGACCGCCGCCTTCCGCGCCCGGCTCGCCGAGCGGACCGGGGCGGTCAAGACGCAGCTGGAGGAGGTGCGGGCGGCCAAGCACGGCTGCGCCGACCCGGTCGAGCGGGATCGCCTGGAACAGCAGTTCCATCAGCTCGAGACCGAGTGGAAGAAGGAGCTGGCCGCCACTCTGGACGAGCTCCTCCCGGAGGCCTACGCCACCGTCCGCGAGGCCTGCCGGCGGCTCATGGGGACCCCGGTCATGGTCACCGGGCACGAGCTGATCTGGGATATGGTGCCCTACGACGTGCAGCTCATCGGCGGGGTGGTGCTGCACCAGGGCAAGATCGCCGAGATGGCGACCGGCGAAGGCAAGACCCTCGTCGCCACGCTGCCGTTGTATCTCAACGCGCTCACCGGCCGCGGCGCCCACCTGGTGACGGTGAACAACTACCTGGCCCGGCGCGACTCGCAGTGGATGGGTCACGTCTTCAAGTACCTCGGTCTTACCGTCGCCTGCCTCGACGATACCGAGCCCAGCTCGCCCGACCGCCGCGCGGCCTACCAGGCCGACATCACCTACGGCACCAACAACGAGTTCGGGTTCGACTACCTGCGCGACAACATGGTGTTCTCCCTGGAGCAGCGGGTCCAGCGGGAGCACGCCTACGCCATCATCGACGAGGTGGACTCGATCCTCATCGACGAGGCGCGCACGCCGCTCATCATCTCGGGCCCGGTCGGGAATGAGACCGACGACAAGTACGGCCAGTTCAACCGCCAGGTGGCCGAGCTGGTGCGGAAGCAGACCGGGGTGGTGAACACGCTGCTGGCCGAGGCGGAAAAGCTGCTGGAGGACGACAAGACCCGGCAGGACGCCGCGCTCAAGCTCTACCAGGCCCAGCTGGGCATGCCGAAGAACAAGCGGCTGCTCAAGATGCTGAACGAGACCGGGATCAAGCAGCTGGTCCAGCGGATGGAGCTCGACGCCATCGCCGACCGGAAGCTGCCCATCCGGCAGCAGCGGATGCGCGACGTCGAGGACATCCTCTACTTCGTGCTGGACGAGAAGGGGCACTCGGTCCATCTGACCGACCGGGGCGCGGAGGCCATGTCCCCGAACGATCCGGAGCTCTTCCTCGTGCCCGACATCTCGGAGGAGATCCACCAGATCGACAAGGACCCCGAGCTGTCGCCCCACGACCGGGTAGAGCTCCGGCGCAAGGTCGAGTCGGAGTACGCCATCAAGAGCGAGAAGCTCCACATCATCCACAAGCTGCTCCAGGCCCACGTTCTCTACGAGAAGGAAGTGGACTACCTGGTGCAGGAGGGCCAGGTGGTGATCGTGGACGAGTTCACCGGCCGGGTGATGACGGGCCGGCGGTGGGCCGACGGGCTGCACCAGGCGGTCGAGGCGAAGGAAGGCGTCCAGGTCAAGGGCGAGACCCAGACCTTCGCCACCATCACGATCCAGAATTACTTCCGGATGTACGACAAGCTGGCGGGGATGACCGGCACCGCCGAGACGGAAGAGACCGAGTTTTACCAGATCTACGGCCTCGAGGTCGCCGTCATCCCGACCCACCGGCCGATCACGCGGCTCGACCAGGTAGACCGGATCTACAAGACCCGCCGGGAAAAGAACAACGCGGTGCTGGACGAGGTGGAGCGGCTGCACCGGCTCGGCTGGCCCATCCTGATCGGCACCGTGAACGTGGACGTGTCGGAGACGCTGTCGCGCCAGCTCAAGCGGCGGGGGCTCAAGCACGAGGTGCTGAACGCGAAGTACCACCAGCGCGAGGCGGAGATCGTCGCCAACGCGGGCCAGAAGAGCTCCATCACCATCGCGACCAACATGGCCGGCCGCGGCACCGACATCAAACTGGGCAAGGACCTCGACCTCACGCTGGAGGAGGCGGGTCTCCAGATCATCGGCACCGAGCGGCACGAGAGCCGGCGGATCGATCGGCAGCTGCGCGGTCGCTCCGGCCGCCAGGGCGATCCGGGGCAGTCGATCTTCTTCCTCTCACTGGAAGACGATCTGATGCGGCTGTTCGGGTCCGACCGGATCGCGCGCTGGATGGACAAGAGTGGGGCGGAGGAGGGCGAAGTCATCACCGGCGGCCTGGTGACCCGGGCCATCGAGCAGGCGCAGAAGCGGGTCGAGCTGCAGAACTTCCAAAGCCGGAAGCGGCTGCTCGAGTACGACGACGTGATGAACCAGCAGCGCGAGGTGGTCTATTCGCTGCGGCTGTTCGCGCTGGAGCGGGGAGAGGAGCTCAAGGCCGAGGCGCGGCGGATGATCGAGGCCGCGCTGGAGCGGGCCACGACCCAGTACCTCGCCGGCACGGAGCGGCCCGAGGAGTACGACCGGGGCGGCCTGCGCGAAGCGCTCATGCTGCAGTACCTGGTCACCGTGGACGAGCTGACCGACGCGGAGGTCACCCCGACCCTGGAGCGGATGGTCGAGGCCGCCAAGCAGCAGGGCGAGGTCTCCTTCCAGCGGAAGATCGAGTACCTGGCGGAGTTCGGCGCCTCGATCCGGGTGCCGGAGGTGGACGCCCAGGTGTTGTCGCAGGTGATGCTCTCGGTGCTGGACGAGCGGTGGAAGGACCACCTCTACGATCTGGACCAGCTCCGGAACGCCATCCAGTACCGGGCCTGGGGTCAGAAGGACCCGCTGGTGGAGTACAAGCGGGAAGCCTTCGAGATGTTCCAGGACCTGATGCACGACATCCAGTCCACCTTCACCGAGCGCTTCCTCAAGATCCAGGTGAGCGCGGAGCCGCCCCGCGAAGCCGCGCCGCGCCGGCCGCCACTCAGGGAGACCGGCCCCGAGCTGGAGCCCGCGCCCGCCGCGCCGGCGCCTCCCAGCTCCGACGATCTGTTCATGGGGCCGCCGCCCCGCACGGTTCCGGCGCCCCCGCCGGTGCCGCGCGCCGGGCCCGCGGTGAGCAGCTCGCTGGGTCCGGTCGGCCGCCCGGGCGCCGCCACCGTCCCCGAGGTGGGGCGGACCGATCCCTGTCCCTGCGGGTCGGGCAAGAAGTACAAGAAGTGCCACGGAGCGGGGCGCTAGCGCCGACTGATTGAGTCGGTCAGCGGGTCACGTGAACCCGCTTCATGGCCCGCCGGCGGAATCCGCCGGCGGGCCGTACTGTGTCCGGCAACAGCCGGAGGTGAGCCCGCCTTGACGATCTTCGAACCGGCGTCCTAGACTATGCCCACCCCTCGTAGTCCGCCCCAAGGAGGGTGTCATGTCTCATTGCACACGCCTCGACTCGGTCGTCTTCGCTGCCGCGGCAACCCTGGCCAGTGGGTGTGGCGGATCGGATGAGGCAGCCCGAGCAGCGGCCGAGAAGGCCGCGGCAGACTCCGCCGCCGCCGCATCCGCCTCGGCGCCGCGCAAGGTGTCCAGCGTCATGATCGGAAGCCGCGTCGATTCCATCGGACGGGTGACGGAGCCGACCTTTCAGTTCGCGCCGATGGACACGGTCTACGTCTCGGTGGGAACGTCGGGCAACTCGGGCAGCACCGGCCTGACCGCGGCATGGCGCTACCAGAGCGGAGAGATCGTCGAGCAATCCAGCGCGCAAGTCCGTCCCGGCGAAAACACTGCGTTTTCGCTGGCCAAGCCCAAGGGCCTGAAGCCGGGGACGTACAAGGTCGTCCTGTTCCTGGGTGACGATTCGGTCGACACGAAGGTCTTCGCCGTGAAAAAATGAGCCCGGCCTAACAATCCGGGCCCCGGTGCGTCAGCCCTTCGCATTCCGAGTCGTCCACTGACCAGGAAGGGACCATGAGGCACCGCGCCGGCGTGACGGCCGTGGTTGGGTTGCTGTTGGCATGCTCGCATGCCTCGCTGGCAGCGCAGGACATGGCAGCGATGGAGCCGGGCCATCGGCACATGAGCTTCACGGCACCACGGCCCGGGACCGCCGCCGATACGGCAAGGGCGCTCGCGGTGATGCACACGCTCCGGACGGCCATCACACGGTATCCATCTCTGGCCGCGGCGGAGTCGGCGGGGTATCGGTCGCGCCTTCCTGAGGACATGCAGCAGCGCCGCCGGATGCTGCACCTGGGCCGACCCGGGTCGCGGGCCGGTACGGCTGAGTTCGACCCCACCTCGCCACAGGCCTTGCTGTACCGGCGCGACGACGAAGGCCGGTTCCAGCTGGCCGGCGCGATGTTCGTAGCCCCGGATGGGGCCACGGAGGACGATCTCGATGCCAGGATTCCGCTCAGCGTGGCGCAATGGCACCGGCACACCAACGTGTGTCGCGGGCCCAGGGGCGAGATGAAGCCGCGCTATCTCCGCGCGACGACCCAGTCGGCCTGTGAGGCAGTGGGCGGCCGATTCCGCAGGGAGTCCCGATATATGGTGCATGTCATGGTGGACGCCGGGGACGATCTGGCCGCGGCCTTTCCCCAGCGGCCCGATCGCGACTGAGCGGAAGGCATGCTTCCTCGCCTTTCTGCAGGATAAGGCCACCGTCTCCCCGGCCGCGCAGGCTTACTCTCCTGCGATGGCCGCCCCGATCCACACGCTGCCTCCTGCCGACCGCCCGCGCGAGCGGCTCTGGGCACTCGGACCCGGCGCCCTCACCTCGGCGGAGCTGCTCGCCATCGTGATCGGTACCGGCCGCGGGCGGCGGGGCGTCCTCGACGTGGCCGGGGGGCTGCTGGAGCTCAGCGAGGGCTCCCTCCGTCGGCTGTCGCAGCGACCTCGTGCGGAGTGGCTTCGCACCGAGGGCATCGGTCCCACCAAGGCTGCCCGCCTGGCCGCGGCCTTCGAGCTGGGCAGCCGGCTGGCCCGCGAAGAGCGTCCGCCACTCCAGCGTATCCGCGATCCCGAGGACGTCGCGCGGCGTTTCGCCGGCCGGCTCCGGGATCTGCAGGTGGAAGAGTTCCACCTGCTCGCGCTGGACAGCCAGAGCCAGGTGCTCCGCGAGGTCCTGATCACCCGCGGACTGCTGAACAGCTCGCTGGTCCACCCCCGGGAAGTCTTCCGGGCGGCCATCGTGGAGGCGGCCGCCGGCATCATCGTGGTCCACAACCACCCGAGTGGCGATCCGACCCCCTCCGCCGAAGACCGGGCGGTCACCCGGCAGCTCGCGGAGGCCGGCCGCCTGCTCGACCTGCCCCTGTACGATCACGTGATCATCGCCGGCGACCGTTTCCTGAGCCTCGCCACGGCAGGCCTGCTGTGATCGGGGTGGAACTGCAAGGGCTGTCGCCAGATAGCCCCGGGCGTCCAGAGGTTGGGCGGAGCCCGCCGGCCGGCCCGCTCCCCCGCCCGCGTTGACGGGCCGGGACTTTCTCCCCATCGTGTGAGTAGACGCGGCGCGTAGCCACCCCACCGCTACTGGAGTCCAGAGCCCCCACTTCACCCCGCCTCCAGCGGGGAAGGGTCGGGCTCGCTCGGCGTGTCCCGACCGTCGCTACCTTTCGCCCATGGAGCACACAGCACCGCTGCGATGACCTCGATCCTCCCCGAGCTCGCCCCCGAGCTCATGCTCGTGCTGGAGCGGCATGCCGATCGGCTGGACGTCGATCTCATCGATCGCGCCCTCCGCTTCAGCGCGTCCGCTCACCGCGGGCAGAAGCGGATGTCGGGCGAGGATTTCATTTCCCACAGCATCGCGGTAGCCCTGATCCTGGCCGAGCAGCTGCTCGACACCGCCACCATTGCGGCTGCGCTGCTGCACGACGTGGTGGAAGATTCCGACGTCCGCTCGGAGGATATCGCCCGCGAGTTCGGGGTCGAGATCGCCGCGATCGTGGATGGGCTCACCAAGATCAGCTCGCTCACCTTCCGCTCCTCCGCCGAGGAGCAGGTCGAGAACTACCGCAAGCTGCTG
>DASSML010000262.1:0-2796 GCA_035688895.1 Gemmatimonadales bacterium | reverse complement strand
TAACCTCTTCGGGCTCACCACCTACGTCGCCGAGGAGCTGACCGAGGACGAGGAGATCGCGTTCAACGCGGGCTCGACCACCGAGGTGATCCGGATGATGTACCGGGACTACGAGCGGCTGGTCCAGCCTCGGGTGCTGCCGGTGGGGGTTCCGGCCTAGAGCCGGCGCCCTTGACTTCCCCGCCCCGGGGGCGATGCTGCGACAGCCCGCTCCCGGGGAGCCCCAGTGTTCCGATTCCGCCTGACCCGCATCCTGCTGCTCGCCTTCCTCCTGGTGGTGTTCGTCCTGCCCGCCTCCTACGGCCTCATCACCGACTGGTGGTGGTTCGGTGAGATCGGATACCAGGTCGTCTTCACCCGCGAGCTGACCACCCGGGTGCTGCTGTTCCTGGCGGCGGGCGGGCTGACGGCCGGCGTGCTCTACCTGAACCTGCGGGCCGGTCAGCGGGGGCTGGTTCCCAACCCGATCGTGCTCCGGATCGCGCCGACGGCGCCGCACCTGAACCTGACGGCGGCCCTCCGGCGCCTGAGCCTGCCGGTGGCGGTCGTGGTGGGCCTGCTGTCCGGCCTGGCCGCCACGTCGGCCTGGGACGTCGTCCTCCGCTCCATCTACGGCACCCCGTTCGGGATCCTGGACCCGATCTTCTCGCGCGACATCGGGTTCTACGTCTTCACGCTGCCCGCGCTCTCGCTGGCGATCGGGTTCCTCACCACGCTGACCCAGCTCTGCCTGTTCCTGCTGATCCCGCTCTACTGGCTGCGCGGCGACGTGGTGCTGAGACCGCGGGGCTTGAGCATCGAGCCGGCCGCGGGGCTGCACCTGGCCGTGCTGCTGGCCGTGCTGTTCGTCCTCACCGCCCTGCGGTTGTGGCTGGTGGAGATCCCCGATCTGCTCTATTCCACCACCGGTCCGCTGGTCGGCGCCAGCTACACCGACCTGCATGCCGAGCTGCCCGCGCTCCGGGGGTCCGCGGTGCTCGCGGTGGTGGTGGCGGTCGCCGTGCTGATCGGGGGCGTGAGGCGGCAGCTCGGCCTGTACGGGGTGCTGGCGATCGGGGGCTACCTGATCGTGTCCGTCCTCGGCCGCGGCCTCTTCCCGCTGGCGATGCAGAAGCTCCTCGTGGCGCCGACCGAGCTGACTCGCGAGACGCCCTATCTCCGTTACCACATCCTCGCCACCCGCCAGGCCTGGGGGATCGACAGCGTGGAGACCCGCGAGCTCAATGGCGAGGCCGATCTCACGCTGGCCGACATCCGGGCCAACGCGGCGACCATCGAGAACGTGCGGCTGTGGGACCGGGACCCCCTGCTCCTGACCTTCGGACAGCTGCAGGAGATCCGCACCTACTACGACTTCATCAGCGTGGACGACGACCGGTACTGGATCGACGGGAAGTACCGGCAGGTCCTGCTCTCGCCGCGCGAGCTCAACGCGGCGTCGCTCCCGACCCGGACCTTCATCAACGAGCACCTGACGTTCACCCACGGCATGGGACTCACGCTCGGCCCCGTCAACCAGGTCACCAGCGAAGGCCTGCCCGTGCTGTTCGTGAAAGACCTGCCGCCGGTGTCGACCGGGTCGCTCCGGGTCTCCCGGCCGCAGATCTACTACGGTGAGCTGGCCAACGAGTACGTGTTCGTGCGGACGCGGCAACGGGAGTTCGACCACCCGGAGGGCGAGACCAACGTGTACGCGGAGTACACCGGAACCGGCGGCGTCCGGGTGGGCAACCTGTTCCGCCGGCTCCTGATCGCGGCCCGGTTCGGCTCCTCGAAGATCCTGCTGTCCCAGGACATCACCAACGACAGCCGGGTGCTCTTCTACCGGCACATCCGGGAGCGGGCGCAACGCGCGCTGCCGTTCCTCCGGTTCGACCGGGACCCCTATCTCGTGATCGCGGCCGACGGCAAGCTCAAGTGGATACTCGATGCCTATACCACGTCAGACGGCTATCCGTATGCCGAGCCGCTGCGCGACGGCACCAACTACATGCGGAACAGCGTCAAGCTCGTCATCGACGCGTACGACGGCTCGCTCCGGGCGTACGTGAGCGCGCCGGCCGATCCGCTGATCCGGACCTGGGCGCGCATCTTCCCCGGGATCTTCGCGCCGCTGGACAGCATGCCGGCCGACCTGAGGGCGCACATCCGCTACCCCGACGACCTCTACCGGGTCCAGACCGCCCTGTACACCACCTACCACATGGATGCGCCGGAGGACTTCTATCACCGGGAAGACCAGTGGCAGATACCCACCGTCACCGACTCTGCCGGGGCGGTGCCGTTCATGCGGCACATCGTCATGCGCCTGCCGGAGGAGGCGAACGCCGAGTACATCTACATGGTGCCCTTCACCCCCCGCGGGAAGGACAACCTGGCGGCCTGGATGGTGGCCCGGAACGATGGAGCGGAGTACGGCAAGCTGCGGGTCTACCGATTGTCTCGGCAGAGCCTGGTGTACGGCCCGCAGCAGATCGAGAACCGGATCAACCAGGATACCGAGATCTCGCGCCAGGTCTCGCTGTGGGACCAGCGCGGCTCCACGGTCATCCGGGGCGACCTCCTGGTCATCCCCATCGAGCAATCGCTCATGTACGTGCAGCCGCTCTACCTGCAGGCGGAGGGCGGGCGGATTCCGGAGCTCAAGCGGGTGGTGGTCGCGTATCAGAACCGGGTGGTGATGCAGGAGACGCTGGATAGCGCGCTCACCCAGCTGTTCGGCGGCTCCTCGCAGCCGCGCACGCTCCCCACCCCCGACCTCGGGACGGGGGCGGCGCCCACAGACTCGGGCTTCCG
>DASSML010000261.1:0-2430 GCA_035688895.1 Gemmatimonadales bacterium | reverse complement strand
TGGGTGCCGGCACGCGCCTCGGGCCAGGCGTACCATCCCTGCGGCTCGTTGTCGTGGACGCGGAAGGCGATGGCGGGCAAGGTGCCGTCCTGCCCGTCCAGCCAGCCGGGCTCCAGCCGTAGGCGGAGCCACCATCCCGCCGGCGAGCTGCCCGACGTCACGGTCCAGCCGCCACCAGCACGCTCCGATCCCAGCCGCCAATCCGGATCTCCGAGGGGCGCCTCCCAATGTCCGTCACGCCCCCGGTACACCACGCTGCTGTCGAGCATCCGCCGGAAGTACCACTGGAACTCTTCGTGGCCCGGCGTCTCCCGCCGTTCGCCGCCCGTGCTCAGGCTGATGACGAAGTCGTCGCTCCAGTCCACGGTCGTGTCGGGAATGGCGGCGTAGAGCTCGATGGTGTCCCGCCGCCGCGCGAGCCAGACCGATGCCAGTCCCTGACCGGTCCGAATGAAGACCGTCGGGCGGCCGACGGTGATGCTGTCGTCCACCCCCGGGATACTGTCGATCCTGGGCACGCGGACGGTGTCACCCGATTGCAGCAGCACGGCGGCGACCAGGGCGAGGATCACGCGGGATCGAAGGGGAGGAGGGGCACCAGCCGTCCGCGTGGAGGAATCCCGGGCTCCAGCTCGAGGATGCCGACCGAGGGCGGGAGGCTGAAGCGACGGTGCCCTGCCCCGCCCGGGTTCATCACCGTCACCACCGTATCGACCAGGGTGAGCAGCGGCCGGTGGGTGTGCCCAAAGACGATGATCTCGGCTGTCGGGAAGGCGCTCTGGACCAGCTCGGGTGTGGGGCTGCCGAACTGATCGCCGTGGGTGACCACGACCTCGAATCCGTCCAGCTCGAGGGTCGCGACCTGCGGGAGCCGGTCGCGCAGCTCGAAGCCGTCGGTGTTGCCGTACACCGCGGTGAGCGGCGCGATGGCCTCGAGCTCGGTCAGGAGGGCCGCGGGGCCCACATCCCCGGCGTGGAGGATGTGGTCGACTTCGCGGAACACCTCGAACACCTCGGGACGGAGCAGTCCGTGGGTGTCCGCGATCACGCCCAGCCGCATCAGGGGGTCACGAGCGACAGGAAGGCCTCGAACAGCTCGGGCGCGGTGAAGGTGCAGTGCCCAAGTCGGTCGATAGAGCGCTGCTCGAGCCGGTCGAGCCGGCCCTTGGCCTCGACCTTGTCATGATAGAGCGCCTCGTGAAAGAAGGGCACCTCCGGGTCCCCGGTGGTATGCAGAGTGACCACCGGTCCGGGAAGGTCGCCGTTGGTGTCGTACTGGCCCAGCGCGCCGCGCGCGAGTGTAATGGGCTCGTAACGCGACACGCCGGCGTTCAGCGCCACATCGTCAGAGGAGCCGGAGTACTGGCGGCCGACGTTGGTGTATGGATTGCCGCCCAGGCGTTCCTGGGCGTCGGCGGTGGCGAAGACGTTGTACCAGAGCACCTGCGCGATCGTGGCAGCCTTCTCCGCCGCGGCGTCGGGCACCGGGATGCCAGCGACTGCCGCGAGCTGGGTCGCACGGGCGGGATCGTTGGTGAGGGCGTCGATGACCGCCGGCTCGTACGTGCTGGTCCAGCCCGAGCGCAGCTGCGGCGGGATGTCGATCGCGGTTCCGGGAAGGACGCCGGGGAAGAAATAATCGAAGAGCACCCGGGCGTCGCCGAAGTAGTCGATCTGCCGGGTGAAATCGCCGATCGGACCGCAGGCCGCGAGGGCCCCCTCGATCAGCTCGGGATGGCGCTCCAGGGTGAGCGCGGCGACCAGGCCGCCCTCCGAGAACCCCACCAGAAAGGTGCTGGTCGGATCGGGCTTGACCCGATCGCGGACCGCCTGCACCAGCTGGGTCACGTCCTCGATCGCCGGCAGCACGACCAGGCCGTTCTCGCGGTAGCTGGTTGTGGCGTACGCGTAGCCGTAGCCGGTGACGGCACCGGAGATGCTGACGTGGCCGACCTCGTCGGGGGGGAGCGCCACCGGCGCCGAGGGCTCGACGTACCCGTGGGCGTAGATGACGAGCTTGCCGTTCCACGTGTCCGGGAAGCAGATGAGCGACAACGCCCCGCTCTCCAACGTCCCCTCGGTGCAGCCCGCCTCGGGTGGGCTGCCCTCGTCCACCGGCGGCTCCGACGGCCCTCCATCGTCGCCACCGCAGGCCGCGACCAGCAGCACGAGCGGCGCCAGTACCCATCTCATCTGGTCTCTCCGGTCCAGCGGGGGGCGAAGTCGATCTCCAGATCGAGCTGGTCCACCACCCGCTGCACGATGAAATCCACCAACTGCTCCACCCGAGTCGGCCGGTGGTAGAACCCCGGCGCGGCCGGAACCACCGTCGCTCCCGCCTCGGCAACCGCGACGAGATTGCGCAGGTGCACCAGCGAGAAGGGAGTCTCCCGGGGGACCAGGATCAGCCGACGCCGTTCCTTCAGCGTC
>DASSML010000260.1:0-15742 GCA_035688895.1 Gemmatimonadales bacterium | reverse complement strand
GACCCCGCGTCGTTCGAGCGTGCGGTACACGCCATCCGCGAGACCGACGGCGTCGTGCTCGCGGTCACCGACGAGGAGATCCTGGAGGCGAAGGCCGCGGTGGACGGGTCGGGTGTCGGCTGCGAGCCGGCCAGCGCGGCGAGCGTGGCCGGCGTGCGCGACCTGGTGCGGCGGGGGCTCATGGCGCCGGACGAGCACGCGGTGGCCGTGCTGACTGGGCACATCCTCAAGGACCCCGGCCTGCTGCTTCGCTATCACCGCGAGATGGAGCCCGCGCCACCGGGGGCCAATCGGCCGATCGAGATCGCGGCCGAGCTGGGGGCGATCGAAGCGGTGCTGAGGAGCTGACGGAAGGACGGAAGGACGGAAGGACGGAAGGACCAGCACATCCGTGGCGCCCGAGAGCCGGAACCAGCTTGGTGTGCTGGTCCTTCCGTCCTTCCGTCCTTCCGTCGCTTCACTCCGAGTGCATCTCCGCGCCGGGCGGCGTCGAGCGCACCACCCGCCAGATCGTGGCGCTGTTGTCCGCCGAGATGAACAGCGCCCCGTCTTTCCCAACCGCCACGCCTACCGGACGCATCCCATTGTCGGGCAGCATCGCAAAGGTGCGGTACGAGCCCGTCGGCTTGTCGTCGGCGAAGGGGGCGAACGCCACCCGGAAGCCGTCCTGCGGCAGCGGCGCGCGGTTCCAGCTCCCGTGGAACGTGAGGAAGAGCCCGCCCTTGTAGAGCGGCCCGAAGCCGTCGCCGGGATAAAACGCCAGCGCCATCGGCGCCCAGTGGCCCGGGAAGGCGATGGCCGGCCCCTTGGCGCTGCTGCACCGGCCTACCTTGCGTCCATCCCCGCCGTACTCGGGCGCGAGCACGAGCTGGTGGGTGTCGTTGCTGAAGTAGCAGTAGGGCCAGCCGAAGTCGTCGCCCTCGTCCACCTGCACCAGCTCCTCGGCGGGATTGTTGGCGTTGGCCTGGGGGCTGAAGCCCCAGTTGTCGCCCAGCTGATCGCGACCATGAATCGCGGCCCAGACCTGGTTGGTTCCCGGCTGGACGGTGAGCGCCTCGGCGTTCCGCATGCCGGTGGCGAAGCGAAGGCCGTCGGAGAACTGCTGCCCCGGCTTCGCGGCATCGAAGCGCCAGATCCCCGCGTGGCGCTCGAGCTCGGTGCAGGGATCGATGCCGGGCGACTTGGCCGCGCGATCGGCGGCCTGGCAGCTGTTGGTGGCTGAGCCGATCTTGACCAGCATCACGTTCCCGCCGGGGAACGCCAGGGTCTTGTCGCCATGACCCTGGTGCTGCAGGCCGGCCACGATCGTCTCGGGTTCGCCCTGCGGCTTGAGCTGCCCTGGCGTGAGCCGCCAGCGGATCACCCGGTCCTCGAAGGTCAGATACAGGTAGCCGTCGTGCACCGCGACGTCGTTCCCGCCCTTGGGACCGAACGACACCCGCTCATCCATCTTCCCGTCGCCGTTGCGATCGAGAAACGCCGTCACGCCGCCGCCCAGGAAGCCGCCACGGGTGGCCGCGTAGAGCGCCCCGTCCGGCCCCACGGCCAGATGCCGCACGCCTCTCACATCGGTCGCGACCACCGAGGCGCAGAACCCCCCGGCCAGCTTGAGGCCTGCGTTGTCGGGGGCGCACAGCGGAGCCGGGCGCGGCGCCGCCAGGGCGGTGGCGAAGAGGGGCAGTGCCAGTAGGATCGCGAGACAGCGTGACGCACGGGACATGGGATCGGACCGGGGTAGCAGGGACAGGGTGAACCGGCAACGACACATGACGCAAGATAGCCGCGACGAGTTGCGGGAGACGCCGCCGGCACGCGAGCGCGCTGCCGCTCGCCCGACAGGAACCGACCGACCTCGAGGGAAAGCGGGCCGTTTCCGTGGGAGCATCGAGTTGCGGTCCGAGAGAAATCGGAGTTTTTCGAGGGAAGATCTGACGTTTTTCGAGGAGAATGTGACGTTTTCCGAGGGGAAAAGGTGACGCTTCTCGAGGGAGAATCGGCCCCCCGCGGACGTGGACCCCGGTTCCTTGGCAGGACCCTCTCCGAGGGAAAATCGCGGGTTTCCGAGGGAAAATCGGCCCGAAACAGCCGTTTCCGAGGGAAAAATCGGCCCAATTCGGCGTTTTCCCTCGGAAAACGGCCGTTTCCCTATTGTAAATCCGCGCCGGTTGCTTACTGTTGGTCTCGGTAGTTCCCCGCAGAACGAGGCACGCAGTTCTCACATTTACTTGGGAGACACGCGATGGCCGCCAAGAAGAAGAGCTCCAAAAAGTCCGCGAAGAAGTCTGCCAAGAAGGCCGCCCGTCGGCCGGCCGCGAAGAAGGCCGCCAAGAAGTCGGGCAAGAAGCGCACGCCGAGCGCCGCGTTCATGAAGCCGGTCACCCCGGACAGCGCTCTCTCGGCCGTGGTGGGCAGCTCGCCGCTTCCGCGGACCGAGCTCACCAAGAAGCTGTGGGCCTACATCAAGCGGAACGGGCTGCAGGACGCCAAGAACCGGCGTGCCATCAATGCCGACGACAAGCTCCGCCCGGTCTTCGGCGGCCGCTCGCAAGTGACCATGTTCGACATGACCAAGATGGTGAACAAGCACGTGAGCTGAACCCGGCTGCGGCCGGTGCCAAGCAGAACGGAGGGCGTCCCCGCTGGGACGCCCTTTCTGTTATCTTCCCCGCCCTATGGCCGGCGAATACATCTTCACGATGCGCGACCTCCGGAAGGTCGTGCCCCCGTCTCGCGAGATCCTCAAGGGGATCTATCTCTCGTTTTTCCCCGGCGCCAAGATCGGCGTCCTCGGCGCCAACGGCGCGGGCAAGTCGTCGCTGCTCCGGATCATGGCCGGCGTGGACAAGGACTTCCTGGGCGACGCGCGGCCGCTTCCCGGCACGCGCATCGGGTACCTGCCGCAGGAGCCCCAGCTCGATCCCGGCAAGGACGTCCGCGGCAACGTGATGGAGGGCGTGCGCGAGAAGCAGGCGCTGCTCGACCAGTTCAACGAGATCAGCGCGAAGTTCGCCGAGCCGATGGACGACGACGAGATGGCGCGGCTGCTGGAGAAGCAGGGCAACCTGCAGGAGCGGATCGACACGCTCGGCCTGTGGGAGCTCGACCACAAGATCGATCTCGCGATGGACGCCCTCCGCCTGCCGCCGGGCGACGCCGAGGTGAGCAAGATCTCGGGGGGCGAGCGCCGCCGGGTGGCGCTCTGCCGGCTGCTGCTCGAGGAGCCGGACATGCTCCTGCTCGACGAGCCCACCAACCACCTCGACGCCGAGAGCGTGTGGTGGCTGGAGCGGTTCCTCGCCGAGTTCAAAGGCACCGTTGTGGCGGTGACCCACGACCGCTACTTCCTCGACAACGTCGCCGGGTGGATCCTCGAGCTCTACCAGGGCGCCGGCATTCCGTGGGAAGGCAACTATTCCTCCTGGCTGGACCAGAAGCAGCGCCGTCTGGCACAGGAAGAAAAGCAGGCGTCGGCGCGCCAGAAAACGCTGCTGCGGGAGCTCGAATGGGTGCGGATGGCACCCCGCGCGCGGCAGGCCAAGAGCAAGGCCCGCATCACCCGCTACGAGGAGCTGCGCGAGGAGGCCGAACGGCAGACCGAGGGCACAGCCGAGATCCTGATTCCGGTGCCCGAGCGCCTGGGGGATGAGGTGGTCGTCGCCACCGATGTGTCCAAGGGGTTCGGCGACCGGCTCCTGTTCGAGAACCTCACCTTCTCGCTGCCGCGCGGCGGCATCGTCGGCGTCATCGGGCCCAATGGCGCCGGCAAGACCACGCTGTTCCGCATGATCACCGGGCAGGAGCAGCCCGACTCGGGCACGCTGACGGTGGGGTCGACGGTCAACGTCGCCTACGTCGATCAGAGCCGGGACGCCCTCGACGCCGACCAGACCGTCTACGAAGAGATCAGCGGGGGCCAGGACCAGCTCCAGTTCGGCCGCCGCACGGTCAACGCCCGCGCCTACGCTGCCGGGTTCAACTTCCGGGGGGCGGACCAGCAGAAGAAGGTTGGTACCCTGTCGGGCGGGGAGCGCAACCGGCTCCATCTCGCCAAGCTGCTCAAGAGCGGCGGCAACCTGCTGCTGCTGGACGAGCCGACCAACGACCTCGACGTGGACACGCTCCGGGCGCTCGAGGAGGCGCTGCTCGGCTTTGCCGGCTGCGCGGTGGTGATCAGCCACGACCGCTGGTTCCTGGACCGGATCGCCACCCACATCCTGGCGTTCGAGGGCAACAGCGAGGTGGTGTGGTTCGAGGGGAACTATGCCGAGTACGCGGCCGACCTCAAGCGCCGGAAGGGCGTGGACGCGACCCAGCCGCATCGGATCCGGTACAAGAAGCTGGTGCATTGAGGGGACGGAAGGACGGGAGGACGGACGGACGGAAGGACCGGCGGCGGCCGCGGCGCTCGCTCGTGCTAGAGGTGGAGCTGGGGACCTTCGCGAACGGTAGAGGCGCTCTTCCGACCACCGAGGCCCTGCTCCAACGGCTTGGGCGGCCGGAGTCGTCGTTCCCGCGCCGGGAGTCGTCGCCCCAGGGCGGGGACTGTCGGAAATTCTGTGTACGGGCCATATCCTCAAGGAGAGGAGGTTGGTATGGCCCGTTCTCGTCGTCCCCGTCCCGAGGTCCCGGGGCTCAGTGAGGCGACCCTCGACCAGCTGATCGAGGGGGTCCGCACCCCGGCCGAGTTGGAGGAGCTGTTCCGCGCGCTCAAGGGCGCGATCACCGAGCGGATTCTCCGCGCCGAGCTCACCGAGCACCTGGGCTACGCCGAGGGCGCCCCCCGGCCCGACGGCGCGACCAATGCCCGCAACGGCACCACGCCCAAGACGGTGGTGACCGACACCGGGCCGCTCCCGCTCGCCATCCCCCGGGACCGGGCCAGCAGCTTTGCCCCCCAGCTCGTGCCCAAGGGGGTGCGCCGGCTCCCGGGCTTCGACCAGAAGGTGCTCTCGCTCTACGCCCGCGGGCTCACCGTGCGCGAGCTCCAAGCCCACCTGGAAGAGTGCTACCAGGTGCCGGTCTCGCCCGACTTGATCAGTGCCGTCACCGACGAGATCCTGCCCGAGCTCCAGGCTTGGCAACAGCGGCCCCTGGAGCCGGTCTATGTGGCGGTCGCCTTCGACGCGCTGCGCCTGAAACTGCGCACCGAGGGGCTGGTGCAGCACCAGGCGGTGCACCTCGCCTTGGGCATCACACCCAGCGGCGCGAAGGAGGTGCTGGGCTTCTGGCTCGCGGCCACCGAGAGTGCGGCCTTCTGGCAGCGGGTGCTGGGCGAGCTCCAGGGCCGCGGGGTCAAGGACATCCTGATCGCGCTGGTCGATGGGCTGGCCGGCTTCCCGGCGGCGCTCGAGGCGGTGTTTCCCCAGACGGTGGTGCACCAGTGCGTGGTGCACCTGGTGCGCCAGAGCCTGGTGCACGTGAGCTGGCGGGATCGGAAGGCGGTGACGCCGCTCCTCCGGGCGATCTATCAGGCACCGAGTGAGCGCGCCGCCCAGCAGGCGCTGGCCGCGCTCGAGGCGCATCCCCTGGGGCAGCGGTATCCGGAGATCCCGGCGCTGTGGCACCGCCACTGGGCGCGGGTGGCGCCGGCGCTGGCCTACCCGCTCCCGGTCCGGCGGCTGCTCTACTCGACCAACGCCATTGAGAGCCTCTACCGCACGCTCCGGAAGGCGCTCAAGATCCGGGGGCACTTCCCGACGGAGGAGGCCGCGAGCAAACTGCTCTACCTGGCGCTTAAGAATGCCGTCGTGAAGCTCGGGGCCCCCAAGGACTGGCGGACCGCCCTGCAACACATTCGGCTGCTCTATGGCGACCGGCTACCACCCGTCGAGTGATCACCCGGTCCGTACACAGACAATCGGACACTCCCCGTTCCCGCGCCGGGAGTCGTCGCCCCAGCGCGCGAAGGCCCCGATACCCACTCGAAGGCGCTAGCCCTCGCACGACGCCCCCGACCCGAACTTTCTCGAGCACGCCGACCACCCCTAAGGGGCTGCAAGCCGCCGATGCCCTATGGCAACCCGACCTCGGGCGAACCGGGGCCCCGCCTCCCCGGGCTCTTACTTTCGTCCCTCCGTCCTCCTGTCCTTCCGCCCTTCCGTCCTTCCGCCCTTCCGTCCTCCCGTCCTTCCGTCCTTCCGTCCTTCCGTCCTTCCGTCCTTCCGTGTTTCCGTGTTCCCTTCTCCCCGTCTATACTTGGGCCAATGACGACGCCTTCCGGACGCATTCCGTATCTCCCCGCCCGCATCGAGGGATTGTCCGCGCTCGCGATGAACCTCTGGTGGGCCTGGAGCCGCGAGGCCCGGGCCCTGTTCCGCTCGATCGACGAAGCGCTGTGGCACCTGACCCGGCATAATCCGCTCGAGCTCCTCTGCCGGGTCGACCCCGCCCGGATCGCGGCCTGTGCCAGCGACAGCGACTTCCTCCGCCGCTACGACGACGTCATGGCCCGGCTGGAGCACGGGACCACCAGCGAAGACACCTGGTTCGCACACGCCTACCCCGAGCTGGACGGCCGGCCGGTGGCGTACTTCTGCGCCGAGTTCGGGCTGCACAACTCGGTGCCGATCTATTCCGGGGGCCTCGGCGTTCTCGCCGGCGACCACTGCAAGGCGGCGAGCGACCTGGGCGTGCCGCTGGTCGGCGTCGGGCTGTTCTATCGGAAGGGCTACTTCGACCAGCGGCTCCGGCTCGACGGGTGGCAGGAGGACAGCGACGAGGAGTACGACATCACGCTGACGCCCCTGGTCCCGGTGACCGGCAAGCGGCAGGAGCCGTTCCTGACCGTCGTCGAGACATCCGGCCGGCCGGTGCACGTGCGCGCCTGGCGGGTGATGGTCGGGCGGGTCCCGCTCTACCTGCTGGACACCAACCTGGAGCTCAATCACCCGGACGACCGCGCGCTGATGAACAAGCTGTACGCGGGCGGGCCGGACCTCCGGCTGCGGCAGGAGTGGATCCTCGGCGTGGGCGGCGTGCGCGTGCTCCGCGCGCTGGGCATCAACCCGAGCGTGTGGCACGCCAACGAGGGGCACGCGGCCTTCATGATGGTCGAGCGGCTGCGCGAGCACCTCACCAACGGCGTTCCCTTCGACGACGCGGTGCACGAGGTCCGGGCCCACAGCGTGTTCACGACCCACACCCCGGTCCCCGCCGGCCATGACGCGTTCGGGGTCGACCAGCTGGAGAACGTCGCGGGCCCCGTGTGGGAGGAGATGAAGATCGACCGGGAGACGTTCTTCCGGTTGGGTGCGCACCCCGACCTGCCCGGCCAGTTCCACATGACCGTGACCGCGATGCGCCTCGCGGCGGGAGTGAACGGCGTATCGCGACGGCACGGCCAGGTCTCCCGCAACATCTGGCGGGATCTCTGGCCCGGGCGGCCCTGGGAAGCCGTACCGATCGGCCACGTGACCAACGGCGTCCACCTCGCCACCTGGATGGCCAGCCCGATCATGGCGCTGCTCGACGAGCACCTGGGGCCGGACTGGGGCTCCCACCTCGACGAGCCCGGGTTCTGGGACCAGGTGCTGACGCTGGACCACGAGCATCTGTGGGAGACCCACCTTCGGCTCAAGCAGATCCTGGCGAACTTCGTCCGCGAGGAAGCCCGGCGGCGGTTCGCCACCCAGATGAAGGAAGCGGCGCAGGTGGTCGGCGCGGGCACCCTGCTCGATCCCACCGCGCTCACCATCGGCTTCGCCCGGCGGTTCGCGACTTACAAGCGCGCCAACCTGATCTTCCGCGACCTGGAGCGGCTCCGCCGGCTGCTGGTCGACCCGTGGCGGCCGGTGCAGATCATCTTCGCCGGCAAGGCGCATCCGGCCGACAATCCGGGCAAGGAAGTGCTCCAGAGCGTCTACCAATTCACGCGCGATCCGGCGTTCGAGGGCCGGGTAGCGTTCCTGGAAGACTACGACATGCACCTGGCGCACCTGCTGGTGCAGGGCGTGGACCTGTGGCTCAACCTGCCGCGGGTGCCGCTCGAGGCCAGCGGCACCAGCGGCATGAAGGCGGCACTCAACGGCATCCCCCAGCTCAGCACGCTCGACGGCTGGTGGCAGGAGGGCTACGACGGGCTCAGCGGCTGGGCCATCTCGCCGGCCGGCGAGAGCGAGGACGCCGACGCCGCCGACGCGGACCGGTTCTACCGCCTGCTCGACGAGCAGGTCATTCCGCTTTATTACACCCGGAACTCGGCCGGCGTACCGCTCGGCTGGGTCGAGAAGATGCGGCACGCCCTGCGCCTGGCGGGGTCCAAGTTCACCGCGCGGCGCATGATTCAGGATTACGTACAGGAGCACTACGCTCCGGCGATCGCCGGCGAGTCGTCAGGAGACGACCCGCCGACGGCTTGAGGCTCGGCACCATGGCCAGTACGCTGGAAACCGCCGCCCCGCCGCTGACCACGGCCAACGGCACATCGGTATCCGTCGTACACATCGCGGCGGAATACTTTCCCTTTGCCCGCACCGGCGGTCTGGCCGAGGCGGTGAGCGGCCTCGCCTATCATCAGCGCGCGGCCGGCCTCAACGTGCACGCCATCCTGCCGCTGTACCGCACCGTGCGGGACGTGGAGCCCGACCTCGAGCCGGTCGGACCGCCCTTCCTGGTGCCCATCGGCGGCCGCACCGAAGAGGCTCGCGTCTTTCGCGTGGCGGGCGGGCGCGGCCGGCGGCCCGAAGTGTTCTTCATCGAGCACCTCGACTACTTCAACCGGCCGGGGATCTACGGCGAGAATGCCGTGGACTATCCCGACAACGCGCGGCGATTTGCCTTCTTCGCACTGGCCGCCCTCACCGCCCTGCCTCGGCTGGTCACCGGCCCGGTGCTGCTGCACGCGCACGACTGGCACACGGCGCTGGTCCCGGTGTACCTCCGCGCCACCGCCGTCGGCGAGCGCATTCCCGGCGCCACCAGCGTGCTCTCGGTCCACAATCCGGGCTACCAGGGCCACTTCCCGCCCGAGACCATGTCCGACGTCGGCCTCCCGTGGGAGCTGTACAACTGGCAGCAGCTCGAGTGGTACGGCAAGACGAACTTCCTCAAGGGCGGGCTGGTGTTCACCGACTTCGTCACCACCGTGAGCCCCACCCAGGCCGCGGAGCTCCGGACGGCCGGCGGCGGCTTCGGCTTGCACCACAATTTCATGTGGCTGGGCGATCGGCTGGTCGGTGTGCTCAACGGGATTGACCAGCGGGAATGGGATCCGTCCACGGATACCCAGATCACCGCGCGCTATTCGGCCGACCACCTCGAGGGCAAGCGGCGCTGCAAGGCCGCCCTGCAGCGCTCGTTCGGGCTGCCCCAGCGGCGAAAGACGCCCCTGTTCGGCATGACCGGCCGGCTGGTGACCCAGAAGGGGCTCGACCTGATCCTCGGCGCGCGCGACTTGCTGGCCAGCGACGCGCAATTCGTCTTCCTGGGCAGCGGCGAGCAGCGCTACGAGCAGGCGCTGGTCGAGCTGGCCGCGTCCGCGCCCAACCGGATCGGGGTGCAGCTCGACTTCACCGACCGATTGGAGCACCGGCTCATGGCGGGCGCCGACATCTTTCTCATGCCGTCGCTGTACGAGCCCTGCGGCCTCACCCAGATGCGGTCGCAGCGCTACGGCGCGCCGCCCGTGGTCCGGGATGTGGGCGGACTGCGGGACACCGTAAAAGACGGCGTCACCGGCTTCTCATTCGACAGCTATACCGCCGAAGCCTTCAGCGAGGCGGCGCTCCGCGCGCTCGTCTGCTACGCCGATCCGCCGCGCTGGCAGGCCATGATGCGGGCCGGGATGGCGCGCGACTTCAGCTGGGAGCGGTCGGTCGTGGAGTACCTCGACGTCTACCGCCGCGCGCTGATTCACTCGGGGGCCAGGTGAACGGAGCGCCGATGGACTTCGTGCTCACGCTGCACAGCCACCTGCCGTACGTGCTCAACCACGGCCGCTGGCCGCACGGGAGCGACTGGATCTGCGAAGCCGCGGTCGACACCTACCTGCCCCTGCTCGAGACCCTGCGCAGCCTCGACGCCGAGCAGGTCGCGGCGCCCGTGACGATCGGCTTTACACCGGTGCTGGCCAACCAGCTCGCGAGCCCGATCTTCGCGAGCGAGATGGAAGCGTTCTTCGATCAGCGGCTCAAGGCCTGCGAGGAGGCGCCCGCGTCGCTGGCCAAGACCGGTGAGAGTTACCTGCTGCCGCAGGTGGCTTACTGGCGGTCGCGCCTGGAGCGGCTGCGCCGCCTGTTCCACGAGATCGACGGTAACCTGGTGGCGGCGTTCCGCGCGCTCGAGGCGGCCGGCCGCCTCGAGATCATCGGCTCGGCGGCGACGCACGGCTTCCTGCCGCTCCTGGCCCGGGACGAAAGCATCCGGTTCCAGCTGGCCGTGGGCACCGCCGAGCACCGCCGGCTGTTCGGCCGCGCGGCGCAGGGCTGCTGGCTCCCCGAGTGCGCCTACCGGCCTCGCGGGCCCTGGGCCCCGTGGCCCGGTGGCCCGCGGAGCCCGATGCGCCGGGGCATCGAAGAGCACCTGGCCGACGCGGGCTACCGGTTCTTCTTCGTCGACGCCCATCTCGCGTCGGCCGGCCGGCCGCTGGGTCTGTCCGGCGACCCGCAGGCGCTGGATCCCGAGGTGCACCAGCCGGCCGCGCGCGCCGGCGCCGGCGTCGCCACCCGGTCGCCCTACCATGCGTATCGCGTGGCCCACTCGCGCGGCACCGACGTCTCCGCCTTCGTCCGCGATCCGCGCGCTTCGATGCAGGTCTGGAGCCGGTTCGAGGGGTATCCCGGCGACGGCGCGTACCTCGAGTTCCACAAGATGCGCTGGCCCGGCGGGCTCAAGCTGTGGCGGGTGACGGGCTCGGGCGTGGACCTCGGTGCCAAGGGGCCGTACGACCCCGACGTGGCCCACGATCACGCCCGCGGCCACGGCCACCACTTCGCGGGGCTGCTCGCCGGCATCGCGGAAGCGGAGGCGCGCCATCGGGACGGCGTGGTCGTGGCGCCCTTCGACACCGAGCTGTTCGGGCATTGGTGGTTCGAGGGACCCGACTTCCTGGGTGAGGTGTATCGTGCCCTGCGAGGCCACCCCGGGGTCCGGCCCACCACTGGCTCGCATCACCTGGGCCGGCATCCCACGCGCGCGGCCATCCGCATGCCCGCCGGCTCGTGGGGCGCGAACGGCGATTTCTCCATGTGGATCAGCGACCAGACGGTGTGGACCTGGGAGCGGCTGTGGCCGCTCGAGGAGCGATTCTGGGACGTGGCGGCCACGGCGCTCCGGTCCGACGACACCCGCTTCATCCTGGCCCAGGCGGCCCGCGAGCTGCTCCTGGCCCAGTCCTCCGACTGGCAGTTCATCATCTCCACCGGCGCCGCCGCGGACTACGGCGAGCGCCGGTTCCGCGAGCACTGCAGCGATACCGAGGAGCTGGTGCAGGTGCTCGAGGATGGCTCCGCGGCGGCGCTCGATCGCGGCCACCGCCGGGCAGCCGAACTGGCCGAGCGCGACGCCCTCTTCCCCGACGTGCTGCCGGCGCTGGCGGCGGCGCTCGGAGGGTCGCGCTCGCTGGTTCTCGGCTGACGCATGCCGCCGATCCGGTTCGCGTTCGGCCTCCATCTCCACCAACCCGTCGGCAATTTCGACTACGTCTTCGCGCAGCACGTCGAGGACGTGTATCGCCCGCTGCTGGATGCCCTGGCCGACCGCGAGTTTCTTCCGGTGGTCCTGCACGTGAGCGGCCCGCTGCTCGACTGGCTCGAGCAGCACGAGTCCGGCTACCTGGACCGGCTCGGCCGCCTGGTCGCCGACGGCCGGGTCGAGCTGTTGCTGGCCGGCTACTACGAGCCGGTGCTCGCGTCGCTGCCTCGGCCCGATCGATTCGAGCAGATTCGCTGGCTGCACGAAACGGTGCGGCGCCGCTTCGGAGTGGACGCGCAAGGACTCTGGCTTACCGAGCGGGTGTGGGAGCCCGAGCTCGCCGCCGACCTCGCCGACGCGGGCGTGCGCTACGCCCTGGTGGACGACCGCCACTTCCTGGTGACCGGTTTCGCTCCGCACCAGCTCCATGCGCCGTTCTGGACCGAGAGCGACGGCAAACGGGTGGCGCTGTTTCCCATCGACGAGCGGCTCCGCTACCTGGTCCCGTTCCGGCCACCCGAGGAAAGCGCCGAGTATCTCCGCGAGCTCCGCTCGGCGGGCCACGGGCTGGCGCTGCTGGCCGACGACGGCGAGAAGTTCGGCGGCTGGCCCGGCACCAAGGAGTGGGTGTACGGCAAAGGCTGGCTGGACCGCTTCATGGCGACCATTGGCGGCCTGATCGACCACGGAGAGGTGGTGCTGAGCCGGCTGGATGACGCGCTCGAGTCGGTGCCCAGCGGCGGGCTGGCCTACCTGCCGACCGCCTCCTACCGCGAGATGGAAGCCTGGTCGCTGCCACCGGATGGCGCCCTGCGCCTGGCGCGCCTCGAGGCCGATCTCGGTCCCGAGCGCATGGCCGGCCCCGATGGGGCGCTCATCCGCGGCGCGCACTGGCGCAACTTCCTGGTCAAGTATCCGGAGTCCAACCGGATGCACAAGAAGATGATGGCGCTCAGCGCGCTGGCCCGGCGCGCGGGGAATCCGCCGGCGGTGCGCCGTGCCATCGGCCGGGCCCAGTGCAACGACGCGTACTGGCACGGCGTATTCGGCGGGTTGTATCTCCCTCACCTGCGCGACGCGATCTGGCGCAACCTGGCCGAGGCCGAGGCCGGTCTCCGCCGCGACGAGGGGCTCGGCTGGGACGTATTCGACATCGATGGCGACGGGTACGACGAGGTGTGGGTGCACGCACCCGGCTTCGCGCTGCTCGTGAGCCCGGCGCGGGGCGGCGCCGTCGAGGAGTACACCGTGTTCGCGACCGGTATCAACTACGCCAATACGCTCACCCGCCGCCGCGAGGCATACCACGAGCTGGCCCAGGCACCCGAGCTGGCCTCCGTCGGCGAGCTCGAGCTTGGGCTCGACAGTGAGGACCGGGCGCTGTTCGTCGATCGGATCCTGCCGGCAAGCCTGCGGCTCGAGGAGTATGTCCGAGGCGCGTACCGCCCGGTCCGGTCGTGGGCGCGGTACCGCTTCGCCTGCGCGGTAGAGCGCCGCAAGGGTGGGGTGGAGATCGTGTGCACCGCTCCGGGCGGAGCGGCCGATCTCGAGAAGCGGATCTGGTGCGACCCTGAAGGCACCGTCGAGGTGAGCTGGCGATGGGAGCCGTCCGCCGGCCAGCCCGGGGATGACTTCGCCACCGAGCTGAGCGTCGCCGGGCCCGTGGCCCTGATTGCATCCGCCGGGGCGGAAGAATGGCGCTTCGAGATCGAGACCGTGGCCAAATCCGAGCGCGGGCTTGACCGCACCCGCCAGGGCGAATCCATCACCTTCCGCTGGCCGGTCGCCGCGGGCGGCGCCAGCGTTGCGCTCGAGCCCGCGCGGAGCTGATCGCGGCCCTACTGGGCCAGGCCCAGCTGCTTGAAGAAGCCGTACGCGTCGTAGTAGTCCCCCTGGTAGGCAATCTTGCCGCCCTTGATCCGCACCAGCGTGAGGCCGTTGAAGCTGAAGTGCTTGCCGGTGGCCTTCGTGCCATCGCCCCAGGGGCCGGTGTTGGTGCCCTCGAAGGTCCACTGAAACGCGATGCCCTTCTTGTCCACCACCGGGATACCCGTGCGGGTCCAGCGGCAATCGGGCGCCGCCGTCATGAACGCCTGGATGATCTTCTCCTGAGCGTTGGCGCGGCCCTTCTGGGGCGCCGGCTCGGTGGCGTCATAGTACTCGACGTCGTCGGTCATGAAGCCGGCGGCCTTGGCCGCGTCGTGTGCGTTCCAGGCGGCCATGTAGGCGTCGACCAGCGCGACCGGCGTGGCGGGTGACTGGGCGGACAGCACCGGCGGGACGAGAAGCCCGAGGATGAGCGCGAGCCGGCGAGCGGCCGTCATGGAGCCTCCATGTGAGATTGGCGGTGACGGCAAATGTAGAGAGAGAGGACGGAAGGACGGAAGGACGGAAAAACGGAAGGACCAGCCGATTGGCGCGCTGGTCCTTCCGTCTTTCCGTCTTTCCGCCCTCTCTCAGCCCCCCGCCTTCACCGCCGGCCGTCCCGGTGCGATCTTGGCGTCGCTCCGACCTTTCACGTAGAGATAGATGTCGTTGATCTTTCCCATATCCAGGCCGAGCGCGCACCAGGAGGGCATGCCCTTGGCCGGGCGGCCGGCGCACACCGTCTGGACGAACAGCTCCTTGGTATTGATGGGGCCGTCGGGCTTGAGCGACATGATCAGGTGCGGGGCGATCGTCGTGCCCAGCGCATCCTCGCCGTGGCAGCGCGCGCAGTTCAGGTTGAACTGCTTCCAGCCGTCGTAGGTCGCCTGGTCCACGGTATCGCGAGGCGCCTGGTGGTACGCGTCGCGGAGCTCCTGGGCAGCGGCGCGCGTCGTCGCGACCGAGGCGGCCAGGATGACGAGCGCCCCCGGCACGATTCGGCGGAGGACGGCGGTGAGGGGCGTGCGCATGCTCGCAGACGTTCCTTTCGGGGTGCGGGGAAGACTCCTAACCGCAGCCGGTCGCACCCTGAGGCGCGACCGGCGATTGAAAATCAGTGTGGTATTGAACGCGATAGTGACGGCCCTGCCACTCCACCAACGTCAACCGGTTGCGACTCAGCCAGGCCCGGCCTTCTTGCCCGTATCGGCGGCCGACTTCTCCTCGGCTTCCGTGACGATGGGCAGCGTGGGCACGTTGTACTGCTTGAGGATCGCGTCGATGTCCGCCTTGCGACGGGTCAGGACCGCCTGGAGGCTGTCCCGGAAATCCTTGTCGCGGCGTCGGACCGCGATACCCATGTTGTACTGGAACGGGATATCGCTCAGCGAGTCACGCGCGGGAAGTGGCGTGAGCGTGAGCGGCGCGTTCAGCTGCTTAGTGAAGTACCCGGCCAGCGGTCCCCAGGCGATGGCGATGTCCACGTCCTTGTTCGCCACGCCCTTGATGATATCCTCAGGCCGTTCCTTGTCGCTGAAAAAGGTGAAATATCCCGTCAGGTTGCCGACCACGCCGTAGCGGCTCAGCGCCATGGCCGGCGGGGAATTCTCGGCGTCCGAGGTGTACATGTTGACGCCGATCTTGAGCTTCTTGAGCCGCGGGTCGGCCAGCGACTTGATGTCCTCCAGCCCACTGCCCTGGCGGGCCACGAAGTAGTATCCCGAGCGGAAGTACGGCTTGGTGACCCCGGCCATGTCGAGTCCGGCGGGCGCCTCCAGCGCCATGTCGCAGTACATCCCGTTCAGAATCCGGAAGTAGCCGCGGCGGGTGGGATACCACACGTAGTCCAGCTTGGACTTGAGCTCGGAGGCGATCAGCTCGGCGATCTTGTTTTCGAATCCCTCACCCTTGTCGTTTGAGGAGGGCAGGTTGTCGGGATCGGCGCAGACCCGGATCAGCCCGTCCTCGCGAGGTGCGGGGCGCTGGGCCAGCGCGGGGGTGGCGACCGCGAGGCCGGCAGCGGCTAAGAGCAGGAGGCGTCGGTACATCGCTTCGTCCTTTCCGAGGTCCACCGAAAGACCACGGCGCCGGAGCTGACCGCGCCCCGGCGCCGTGCTCATTTCGTAATCTATCCCCCTGGGGGCCGGAGGCTACTCCCCTCCGGCCACCCCGGGATCCTGCGGTGTTACTTGGCCATCGGCATGTTCTTGAGCCCGAAGACGGTCATGACGCCGCCCTGGGTCGAGAA
>DASSML010000259.1:0-5308 GCA_035688895.1 Gemmatimonadales bacterium | reverse complement strand
GGCCGGCGTGGCGGGCCTGCTGGCGGACCAGCATACCGTGATCTGCCCCGACCTTCGGGGATACGGCCGCAGCGGCTGCCCCGCATCGGGTGCCGACCACGAGGCCTACAGCAAGCGCGCCATGGCCCGTGACCTCGTCGGCGCGATGGAGCGGCTGGGGCACCCGCGGTTCATGGTAGCCGGCCACGATCGGGGCGGCAGGGTGGCATACCGTCTGGCGCTCGATCATCCGGAGCGGGTCGATCGCCTGGCCGTGCTCGACATCGTCCCGACGGAGGAAGTATGGGCCAGGGCCGACGACCGGCTGGCATCGAGCTACTGGCCCTGGTCGATGCTGGCGCAGCCCGAGCCGCTTCCGGAGCGGGTGCTGACCCAGTGCGCCGAGGCGGTGGTGGCGGACGCGCTCGACCAGTGGGGCTCGGACCCGACGGCCTTCCCGGTCGCCGTCCGGGTAGCGTACGCGGCCGCCCTCCGGGATCCGACGCATGCCCACGCGATCTGCGAGGAATATCGGGCCGCGGCGGGGATCGATCGCGCACACGACCGTTCCGATCGAGAGGCCGGACGCCGGATCCGGTGCCCCATGTTGGTGCTGTGGAGCGCGACCGGGGCGCTCGCTACCTGGTATGCGTCGGAGGGCGGCCCGCTCGCGCTCTGGCGGAAATGGGCGTGCAGACTCGAAGGGCACGCGATCGACGGAGGGCACTTCTTTCCGGAGGAGGCTCCCGCGGCGACCGCGGACGCGCTGCGCCGTTTCTTCGCCTCAGAGGCCTCAGGAGCTCCGCTTCCGTGACGGCCGGCGTCTGGCCCGGCGAGCGACCTCGACCGCCTGCCCGGCCCAGGAACGCAACGCCTCGACGTCTTCCAGGAGATCCTCGCTCACCCGGTAGTATTGCATCACCTCGCCGTGCTCGCCGTAGGGCCGGAAGGGTCCCAGGCCGCGTCGCTCGAACTCCGGGCGGGTCTCGTCGTCCACTTTGAAATAGACCGTGTCGTCGGCGATCAGCGCGAAGAACAGCTCGCCGGCGTAGATCCCGACACCGCCGAACATGGCGCGGGCGCGGACGGAGGGCACGCAGCGCCCGAGTTGGTCGAGCGCGAAGGTGCGGAAGCTGGGGCTGACGCTCATGGGCTCCAATCTATCCCCCCGTCGCGGCTTGACAGCCGCCCGACCGTCGGGTGCACATTCCGCCCGTGCACATCCTCGACGCCATCGGCAACACCTCGATGGTTCGGCTGCACCAGGTGGTGCCGCCGGACTGCGCCGCCATCTACGCCAAGCTGGAGTGGGAGAATCCCACCGGCAGCATGAAGGACCGCATGGCGCTCGCGGTCATCTCCCGGGCCGAGGCGGACGGACGGCTGCCGCCGGGTGGAACCGTGGTCGAGTACACCGGGGGGAGCACCGGCGCGTCGCTCGCGCTGGTGTGCGGGGCCAAAGGGTACCGCATCCACATCGTGACCTCGGATGCGTTCAGCCGGGACAAGCTGGACCAGATGGCCGCGCTCGGCGCGGAGCTCACCCTGGTGCCGAGTGAAGGTGGGCGGACCACCAAGAAGCTGATCCTCGACATGATCGAGACCGCCCGCCGGCTGAGCGAGGCACCGCGGACCTACTGGACCGATCAGCTCACCAACCAGGACAGCATCGCCGGGTACTTCCCGCTGGGCGAGGAGATCTGGCGCGAGACGAAGGGGGCGGTGGATGCCTTCGTGCACAGCGTGGGCACGGCGGCCTCCTCCCGCGGTGTCGCGACTGTACTCAAGCGGTATCGGCCATCGACCCGGATCGTGGTGGTCGAGCCGGCCGAATCGTCGGTCCTGCTGGGCGGAGCCCCGGGACCGCACAAGATCGAAGGGGTGGGGATCGGCTATCGGCCACCGCTGTGGGAGCCGAGCCTCGTCGACGAGATCGTGCCGGTATCCACCGAGGACGCCAAGGCGATGACCCGGCGGCTGGCGCGGGAAGAGGGGCTGTTCGGCGGGACCTCATCCGGGGCCAACGTGTTCGCCGCCATTCGGGTCGGGCAGGCGCTCGGCCCCGGCGCCACGGTCGTGACGATCCTGGCCGATTCCGGACTCAAGTATCTGGCCACCGACGTGTACCGGCGCCAGACGACGCTGCCGGGGTAGCGGCGCTACCCACCGACCTCGATCGTCCCCTCGCTCACCAGGACACTGGCGCCGCCGATCCAGGTCCCGCTCACCGCCCCGTCGCGCTTCTCGCTTCTGGCCTCCAGCACGCTGGGCCGCCCCATCTCGACTCCCTGGGCGATTCGGTACTTGAAGGCGCCGCTGCTCTCCTTCCGCTCCTGGGTGAGGAGGGCGGCCAGCGCGCAGTTGGCGCTCCCTGTCGCGGGGTCCTCCGGCACCCCGTCGTAGGGCGCGAACATGCGGGTGCGCAGATCGAACTCGTCGCCGCTCCGGACGTACAGGTGGATGTCGGGCACCACACCGAGCGCCTTGATCGCGTCGAGCCCTGGGCCATTCACCCGCGCGCGCTCGAGCGCCGCCCGGCTCCGGAGCTCCGCGACGATGAACGGCAATCCGACCGACGCGACCTGAGGCGGGTGGGTCGTGGTCACCACGTCTTCCGCCGACAGGCTGACGGCGGCCGCGAGCAGCTCGCGAGCCACTACAGGGCCGAGCGACAGCGGCGCAGGCGCCGAGAGCTCGCACCAGATGCTGCCGTTCCGACGGGTGATCGTGATCGGCACCAGGCCGGCCTTCTCCTCGAACGTGATGTTCCGCGGCCCATCGATCGAGCCGAGCGCCCCGGTAGTCGCGAGAGTGAACGCGGTCCCGACGTTGGGGTGCCCGGCGAAGGGGATCTCGGCGGTGGGCGTGAAGATCCGCACCCGGCGATCGTGGCCCCGCTCCGGGGGCAGCACGAAGGTGCTCTCGGAGAAGTTGAACTCGCGCGCGATCTGCTGCATCTGCCGGTCCGAGAGCCCCTGCGCCTCCGGCAGCACCGCGAGCTGGTTGCCGCCGAAGCGGGTGTCGGTGAAGACGTCGCAGATGTAGTAGCGGTAGCCCACGTCAGACCTCCTCCGAGGCTGAGTTTCGAGCGTCAACGCGGCCGTTCGGCCAGATAGGCGAATCGGGACAGTCGTCGCTCCATCGAGACGGTGTGGACGCATTGCAGGAAGCGCTGCAGCCCCTCGAAGTTGGGCTCGCCCTCCCGCGCCACCAGGGCGGTCCGGTGGCGGGCTCGGGCATCGTGCCAGCGCGACGCGATCTCCGCGGCGTTGGCGGTGACGTCGTGGACCGCGAGCAGCTCGAAACCCGCCTCGTGCAGCATCGCTTCGTTGGTGCCCGGGGGGACGAACAGGTAGTAGCCGATCGAGCTCCGGGCCGCGATCTCCTCGTGGGAGACGGGTCCGGTCACCACCAGGGCGTCGGTGAAGAGTGCGCGGCCGCCGGGCTTGAGCAGGCGGTGCCAGTCACGCAGCACGGCGGGCCGGCCGGCAATGTGGCACATGGCGTCGTTCGACACGATGGCGTCGAAGTGGTTCGCCGGAAACGGGAGCGGCTCGCGAGCATCGACCGTCTGGAACTGCGTCCGCTCGGCCACGCCGCGCGACTGCGCCAGCGTCCGGGCGTTGCGCACCCCGTGCTCGTTGATGTCCACTCCCGTGACCCGGCACCCGCGCGCGACGGCCAGGTATACCGCCGGACCACCCGACCCGCTGCCCACCTCCAGCACCTCGCTCCCCCGGCCGATCCCGAGCAGGTCCGCGAAGCCGAGCCATTCGTCGGCGGTGAGCCAGCTGCTCTGGCCCAGGTCCTCGCCGTAGGCTTCCCGCCGGACCGCGAGCTCCGCGTCGCTGCCGAAGTCACCATAGACGTTGTCGTAGAGATCGACCGGGCCCATCTCACCCCCGCCGCTTGAAATACTGCACCGCACGCTCGTGCTTCTCGGCGGCCGCGCGGCTGGAGAAGGTCCCCAGGTTGCGCCGCTTTCCGGTCTTCGGGTCCTTCTTCTTGGAGTAGAGACGGTAGCGCCCGTCGGCGAGCTTACGGATCATGGAATCCTCCTTCCGGCTGGTACTCGGTGCCACAAGAATGGGCGACCGCGTCCCGGCAGCGATCGATCCCGTGGCGTCCCGGCCAGCCGGGCACGGCACACGATGTTGAAGTTGTCGCACGGCAGGCCGGAATTCGCCAGGACCAGCGACGTCACCTGGCCTCGGCGACTCAGGGCAGGCCGCGACGCCATTGCACCGCCCGTCCCCCCGCCCAGGCCAGACCGCCCATCAGCGCGACGAGTCCCGGCCACAACAAGGCGCGGAGCAAACCGGCCTCGGGAATCGAAGCCGGGAAGAGCCAGGTAAGCCAGAACAGCGCCGGGAAAGTGAGCATTAGTGCCGCTGTTCCCGGCTGCACCCTGCCGAGGCGGACCGCACCCGCCCCGACGGCCGCGTAGCCGAGCAGAAACAGGCCCAGCATCGGCCACGAGCCGGTGAAGATCGCCCCGAAGCTCAGAAAGAAGAGTCCCGCGCCGGCCGCGACCGCCGCGGCATAGGTCAGCCCCGCGCGCGCCGTCGTCATTTCCTTCTCGTCGCTCCCCCGGATTGACGGTCGCGCAGCAGTCGGTTGGCTTCCCGCCAACCACGAGCGGTCATGACCATGGCGCCTATCGCCAACAGTCCCGCGCAGATGCCGGCGTAGAGCGGCTCGGGAAGCCGGACGACCCGCGGCAGCAACAGTGACACCGCCGCCAGGATGACCCCGAGCACGATCATGTCCCGGCCGGCCAGGGCGTTGGCATCGTACCAGACCTGCCGGTCGGCGAAGGTCGCCGGCACCCGGAGCCCGTACCATCGGTTGGGGCCCACCTTCCGAGCGGCGAGCGGCCAGCCCAGCATGGCGAAGAGCACGCCGATGGCCGGGAAGAGCAGCTCCGGAATCACCGGGCACCGCTGTCCATCTGCATCACGCCGCAGGGGTTGCCGGCGGGGTCCTTCACGTAGGCGAGCCAGCCCACCCCGGGGACGGCCATGTTGGGCAAGGCGATAGTTCCGCCCGCCGAGGGGAGCGTGCGCAAGGTCGCCTCCAGGACTGGAACTGCCAGCCAAACAGGGTGCGATAGAACGCCTGGACCCCCGGGTCGGTGGCGTGGATCTCGAAGTGAACCGGTCGCGGCACGTAGATTCCTTGATCAAGTGGTGGACTGGTGAATCACGGCGGCCCGGCGACCCCCGCCTCGCGATAGGCGCGTGCCACATCGGGTCCGAAACAGGCGAAGACCACCGTACGGAGACGCGCGTCGGGTCGATCCGCCGCACGCACGGTACGGACGGCGATC
>DASSML010000258.1:0-6048 GCA_035688895.1 Gemmatimonadales bacterium | reverse complement strand
CCAGTGCGACGGAATGCACAAGTCCATCCTGTTGCGGTGAATCGGGCTCCGTGTGGTCCGGAAGCAACGCCCGTCGGCCGGCGAAGCGGCCTGTAGCCAACGTACAGCATCGGTCGAAGTCATTGCTCGGGTGTGACTTCGCCCTGGCTCACGAGTGGCGTGACAGGGCCGAAGCAGGGGTGCAATTTCACGGCTCCATCCTTGAAGTCATCCCAGTCCAGTCCCAGTGCACCGTGCAACCTTTTGCAGGGCCCAGCTCATGCCGCAGACGCCGGCCCCCAATGAATCAGCCCAACCCACCGGCCTGACCCCGGAAACGCGGGTCGAGCCCCTGGGCGCCGAGCAGCTGCCGGCGGAGCGCTCGCGCTTCAGCCGGTGGCTGGCCAGGTTTGGCTTGGGCGAGGCGGTCGCACCCTTACTCCGCCCTACGCGGGTGCGGACGCCGACCACGCGACCGCCCCTGTAACACCGCATCCTGTGACCACGGTCACAGGATCGCTCTTGGGTCACGGGTAGACTTTGACGCTGATTTAAGATGGGATGTTCTTGCCCCTGAGCGGCTGTGTCACCTTCACGAAAGAGCGCATGGGATCAGCCAGTTCAGGAGCGCGTCGCCAACATCATCACCACGACACGGTCGCCGGGCGCATCTCGCGGCCGGTGCCACGGCCCCGAACCTCTGGTGCGGTGCTCGCGGTCGTGGAAGCACCACCGGTGGTCGTGTCGACGTGGCTCGAGCGGTCGGTCAATCTGCTTCTCGCTGTCCTGGCGCTGTTGCTCCTCTCCCCGGTCCTGTTCCTGATCGCGATGGCGGTCAAGCTGACCAGCCGGGGACCGGTGCTCTACACCCAGGAGCGGATCGGCCTCGACCGCCGTAACGGCGGGCGTGACGGCACTCATCCCCAGCGCCGGCGCGATCTCGGCGGCCAGCCGTTCACCATCTACAAGTTCCGCACGATGCGGGTCGACGCCGAGCGCGAGAGCGGCGCGGTGTGGGCGGCCCAGAACGACCCCCGGGTCACCCCGGTGGGCCGGCTGCTGCGGCAGTACCGGCTGGACGAGATCCCCCAGCTCCTCAACGTGCTGCGGGGGGAGATGAACATCGTGGGCCCCCGGCCCGAGCGGCCTACCATCTTCGCCGAGCTGCGCGAGCACATCGCGGAGTACCCGTTGCGGCAACGGGCCAAGCCGGGGATCACGGGGCTGGCCCAGATCAACCACCACTACGATCGCTCGCTGGACGACGTGCGCACCAAGGTGGGGTTCGACCTGGAGTACATCCGCCGGCAGAGCCTGCGGGGGGACCTGCGCATCATGGTCAAGACCCTCCCGGTCGTCCTCTTCCGCCGCGGCGGCTGGTAAACGGAACGGCGCGCCGCCCGGTGCGCCGTTGCGACCCCTCCACAGCCCCGCACTCCGCCCGGATTCCCATCCTGCCATCGCTCCCTGTTCCATCCGCGCAAGACCATGAGCCACATCGGCTTCTGGCTATGGTATGGGGGCCGACGGGGACGGAACGGCGATTGCGAGTAGCTGCGCGTACACGCCGGTTAGCTTTGAAGCCATGGTGACTGACGACATGATCATGAGGCCCCCGCGAGAGGCCGCCGCCGGACCGGACCTGTCGGTGGTGGCTCCGCTGTACAACGAATCGCAGAACGTGGCCCCCCTGGTCGAGTGGATCCTCCAGGCGCTGGCCGAGCATTCCGGCCAGTTCGAAGTGATCCTGGTTGACGACGGCAGCCGGGACGACACCTGGAGCCAGGTCGTGGCCGCGTCGGTGCAAGACACCCGGATTCATGGCCTCCGGCTGGGCCGGAACGTCGGGCAGACCGCCGCGATGATGGCCGGCTTCGATAGTGCACGCGGACGGGTGGTGGTGTCCCTGGACGGGGACCTGCAGAACGACCCGCGCGACATCCCGTCGTTGGTCGCCAAGCTGGACGAGGGGTACGATCTGGTCTGCGGGTGGCGGCAGCGGCGGCAGGACAAGTTCCTGCTGCGGAAGGTGCCGTCGTGGGTGGCGAACCGGATCATCCGTCGGCTGACGGGGGTCCAGATCACCGACAACGGCTGCTCGCTGAAGGCGTATCGTAGGGAGCTGCTGGACCGGATTTCCCTGTACGCGGAGCAGCACCGGTTCATTCCGGCCTTGTCGGCCAGCGCCGGGGCCCGCATCACCGAGATGCCGGTGCGCCACCACGCCCGCCGCTTCGGCGAGAGCAAGTACGGCATCTCCCGAACGGCAAAAGTGCTGGCGGACCTGTTCACGCTGAAGATGATCACCACCTTCCGATCCCGGCCGCTGCTGGGATTCGGAGCGGCGGCGTTTCCGCTGGTGCTCGGCGCGATCCTCTTTACCGGCGCCGCCGCTGTGGCCATCGAGGATTTTCCCGAGTTCAAGGCCACCGCGGTGGTCTTCCCAGGCGCCGCGATGCTGTTCGCCGCGGCCGCCTTCTACCTGGTGATGCTGGGGCTGGTCGCGGAGGTCGCACTCAGTACCGAGCGGGAAAGCGCCAACGAGGTTCCGAACGCCTGGGAGGTTCGTTGACACAGGGGACGCTGATGGAGCCGACCGCCGAATCGAAGCGCCGGGACCGAGTCGCCGACGGGCGGTTCGTGAGCGTGATCGTCCCCGTGGTCGAGGGGGTCGACGATCTCACC
Organism: Gemmatimonadales bacterium; assembly: GCA_035688895.1. Classification (GTDB taxonomy): domain Bacteria; phylum Gemmatimonadota; class Gemmatimonadetes; order Gemmatimonadales; family GWC2-71-9; genus CAVVWJ01. Next base: position 3,384 of record DASSML010000258.1, on the reverse strand, counting down.
GAGCTGTACCGCAGCTTCAGCGCGGCGCTCGCCGCCCGGGGCAATGACCACGAGTTCGTCTTCGTCTTCGACGGGGGGTACGCCCCACCGCCCGAGCTGGCGGCGTTGAGCCAGGAGCGCCCCAACCTGAAGCTGCTCCGGTTCGCCCGCAGCTTCGGGGAGACCGCGGCGCTTCGACTCGGCATCGAGCGGAGCCGGGGTGACCTGCTGCTGACCCTTCCGGCCTACTTCCAGGTGCAGGCCGAAGGCGTCGGCGCGCTGCTCGACGCGCTCACCGACCAGATCGATGTCGTGGTGGCCAGCCGCTCCCCGCGGATCGACAGCTGGCTCAACCGCCTGCAGTCGGCGGTGTTCAACCGTATGATCTCAGGGGTCGGCGGCCGGCGGTTCCACGACAGCGCCTGCGGTGTCCGGGTGCTCCGGCGCGCGGCGGCTGAGGCGCTGCCGCTCAACGGTGACCTGCACCGGTTCATCCCTGCCCTGGCGATGCGCGAGGGATACCAGGTGGTCGAGGTCCCGGTGCCCCAGCACCCGAGCAACGCACGGACCCGGCTCTACGGCCCGGGGACGTACGCACGCCGCCTCCTCGACATCGCGACCTTCTTCTTCCTGGCCAAGTTCACCGAAAAGCCGCTGCGCTTCTTCGGGCTGGTCGGCTCGGTGTTCTTCGCCGCCGGTGCGGTCACCTCGCTGGTGTTGCTGGTGGAGCGGCTCCAGGGCCAGGGCATCGCCAATCGGCCGCTCCTCCTCTTGGCCGTGCTCTGCCTGGCCCTTGGGGTCCAGCTCATAGGCCTCGGCCTGGTGGGCGAGATCATCGTGCACCTGCGGGCCCCGCATCGCCGGGCGTACCGGGTGCGGGAACGAGTGTGACCCGCGGCTGACGCCGCCGGGGCCGCCTTCGTGCGGCCGGAAGTGAAAGCGCTGGGATCGACCCGGCATGATCTGCTGGTGATTGGTGGCGGGATCCTGGGCGCCTGCCTGGCCTGGGACGCGGCGCTGCGGGGACTCAAGGTGGCTCTGGTCGAGCGCGGGGAGCTCGGCGGAGCCACTTCTGCCAACAGCCTCCGGATCATCCACGGCGGCCTTCGGTATCTCATCCGGGGCGACCTGCCCCGGATGCGCGAATCGATCCGGGAGCGATCGGTGCTCCTCCGGATCGCCCCCGGTCTGGTCGAGCCCCTCCCCGTCGCCATTCCATCCGGCATTCCGGGCTACCCCGGGCGGTTAGCGCTGCGGCTCGGGCTGGCCATCAACGACCTCCTCTCCGCCGATCGCAACCGGCACCTCCTTCCCAGTCGCCATTTGCCTGCTGGACGGGGCCTCTCGTCCAGGGAGCTCAGCGCCCTTTGCCCGAAGCTCGGGCCGCTGGCACGGGCCGGCGGAGCTCTCTGGTACGACGCCCTGATGTCACGACCCGAACACCTCACCCAAGCCTTTGTGCGCTCGGCCACAGAACATGGCGGCCTGGTGGCGAAGAATGTGTGGGCTGATAGCTTCAACAAGAGCGGAGGTCGGGTCCTCTCAGTGGCAATCAGGGATTGTCAAACCGGGGCCTTACAGGAGGTTGCGGCCAGCCAGTTCGCCCTGGCCGCGGGACCGTGGACCGACCAGCTACTGGCACGCGCAGTCGGCTCGGCGCCGGCATCTCGAATTATGCCCCGCCATGCCTTGGGGCTGAATCTGGTGATCCGGCGTCGGCTTGCCGAGGCTGCGATCGGGGTGCGAAGCGAGCGATCCGTCGCCGAGGATCCGATCGGTGGGGGTCATCGGTTTCTGTTTCTGGTACCGCAGGAGGATACGACCCTGGTAGGCACTTGGTACGGGATGGTTGAGGATGGTGGACTGGAAGCCGCGCTGGAGCGGGGGCGCCGGGCGTTGCTCGAGGATGTCGACCGAGCCTGCCCCAGCCTCGGGCTCACCTCGGCCGATGTGATCGGCCAGCAGTGGGGGCAGCTCCCCTTGGATCACCACGCCGATGGGGGTCCGGCTCGGCTGGCCGATCGGCCGCGGCTGTCCGGACCTGCTGAGACGGGGCTGGAGAACCTGTTCGCGGCCGAGACGGTCAAGTTCACGACCGCGCGGGCGGTCGCGGAGGTCCTCCTCGATCGGATCGCGGCCAGGCTGCCCACGCGGCCGGGCCCGTGCCGCACCGCTGAAGTTCCGCTTGCGGGCGCAGGACTCGAGGCGACGACATGAGAATCCTGATGCTCGCCCCTCACCCGTTCTTCCAGGCCCGGGGCACGCCCATCGCCGTGCGCACGGTGCTCGAGTTCCTGAGCGCGAGGGGCCATCGGGTGGACGTCCTGACCTTTCCCGAAGGTGAGGACCTCGACATCCCCGACTGCCGCTTCTACCGGGTGCGCCGTCTGCCCCGGATCTGGAACGTGCGGCCTGGCTTCTCGCTCAAGAAGGTCGCCTACGACTTCCTGATGCTGACCGAGAGCCTGCGGATGATTCGGCGGCGGCGCTACGACGCGATCCACGCGGTAGAGGAGGCGGCGTTCATCGCGGTGGCGCTCCGCAAGGTGAGCGGGATCCCGTACGTGTACGACATGGACTCGTCCCTGCCGGAACAACTGGTGGAGCGGTTCCCGGCCATGCGCTTCGTGTTCGGAGCCCTCCGGGCCATGGAAAAACTGGCGATCAAGCAGAGCCTGGGCGTGCTGACCGTCTGTTCTTCGCTGGAGGAAGTCGTCCGTCGCCACGACCCGCGCAAGGTGGTCGGCCGGGTCGAGGACACCAGTCTTCTGGGGCCGTCGACGGCCAACGGCCGGAACACCCGCTCCCTCCCGGCGACGCAGCAGGGCCCGGTGGCGATGTACGTGGGCAATCTCGAGCCGTATCAGGGAATCGATCTGCTGCTCCACGGCTTCCGGCACACCCTCGAGCGGGTGCCCAATGCCCAGCTGGTGATCGTCGGAGGCCGTCCGGACGACATCGAGATGTATCGCGAGCAAGCCTACCGTCTCGGAATCCTGCCATCGGCCGAGTTCCTCGGTCCCCGGCCGATCAACCTCCTGCCCGGCCTCCTCAGTCAGGCGGAGGTGCTGGTCTCGCCACGGGTCAAGGGCAACAACACCCCGATGAAGATCTATTCCTATCTCGATTCGGGGACGCCGGTGCTCGCCACCCGGCTCAGGACTCACACCCAGGTCCTGGACGAGGGCACGGCTTTCCTGGTCGAGCCGGACCCGGCCTCGCTGGGGCGCGGGCTGGCCCGGCTGCTCCGGGATCGTCCCCTCCGGCTGCAGCTGGCCCGGAACGCCAAGGCCTACGTGCAGCGCGAGTTCACGCCCGAGGCCGCGCAACGCAAGTTGGAAGCCTTCTACTCGGCGATCGAAGCCCGCGTGGCCGAGCGCCAGGCGTGAGCGCGGTGGCCTGCGG
>DASSML010000257.1:0-2752 GCA_035688895.1 Gemmatimonadales bacterium | reverse complement strand
AGGACGGTGGCGTCCGCCCGGGCGAGGTGGCGGGTCGCGACGGCCGAGGCCGCGGCCGTCCGCATCTCGGTGATGAGCCGGCCATCCATGGTGATGAGGGGCTCGCCGGTCTCCGGCCGGAACAGCACGATCAGCGCGTGGTGGGTGGGAATGCCCTGGTTGCCGGAGTAGAAGGTGACCAGCTTGGCTCCGAGTGCTCCCGCGGTCGCGGCCGGCATGGCGCCGAAGAAGCCGTGGTGCGCCGACACCGGCAGCACCTGGCGGACCGGCTGCTCCACCTTGCCTGCCGAGAGCTCCACGAGGGCGCGCTCCATCGCCGGGATCAGGTCCTCCATCCGGAGGAGCCGGCGAACGGCGGCCTCGTCGAGCTGCATGCTCAATCCCAGAGCAGCTTGAAGGCGTGGGTCCAGTGATTCTCGCGGAATCCAGGGATGCACCAGAGCTGGCACAGCGGCTCGATCGCCCGCGCGGCCACCGCCGTCCCCATGTCCGCCGGCTCCCACCCGAACTGCCGCAGGATCTCCGCGACCTCGGCCTTGGCCTCCGCGTCGTTGCCGCAGAAGAACATCGTCGGCCGGCCGTCGGTATACACCGGATTCACCATGGTAGGGGTGCCGACGCTGTTGAATGCCTTGACCAGGCGGGTCTCGGGGAAGGCGACCTGCAGCCGCTCGAGCAGGGATTCGTTCGGTCCGGTGAAGACCTTCAGGACCCCGTCCACCGGCGGCTCCTTGGAGAGCGGGTTGGTCGCGTCGATGACGACCTTGCCCCGATGATTGGCCGCGCCGGCCAGGGTCAGGGCCTCCACCGCAACGGTTCCGTGCACTGCCAGCACCAGCAGCTCGCCCCACTCGCCGACCGCGTCGAAGGTGCCCGCTGGAATCCCCGAGGATTCGGTGAACGACGCGAGCTTGGCGGGACTGCGACTGCCGATCCGCACCTCGTAGCCGTGCTGCTTGAATCCCTGCGCCAGGGTCTGACCGACGACGGCGGACCCCAGGAGTCCGATCTTCTTCATGGCGTGCCTCCACGGGTCCGGCGCGGGCAGCTATTCGGACTTCGTCAGGACCAGATGGACGTTGTTGTGGCCGGTCGGCGCGTCCCCGGTCAGACGGTCGCGGTCGGCGGTGAACCGCACATCCCGAATGAAGGTATCCGCCGTCTGGTCGAAGGTGACGCCGCCGCGACTCAGCGTCCACGTGCCGATCAGGTCGGCATCCAGGTCCCCACCGTTCTCGCCGGCTCCAGGCACGAACAGGTGGCCGGTCGTCGTCCCGTCCGGCGCGAGCGTCATCGCCACATCCGCCCCCAGGACGAGCTGGTTGACCACGCCGGCCGACCCCAGGTCCAGGGTGAAGATCGTGGCGGAGTAGGCGCCGGCGACGCTTCCCACCGTCGGGCTGAAGCTGCTGTCATCGCCGCAGCCGGAGAATGCCAGCGTCAGGCTCAGTGCGACGGCCCGCCCGAATTGTATGCGCATATCGACCTCCGAACGTTACGACGCCCGGGGCATCATGGTCGGGTCTCCGGAATCAGGCCCGTGCAGGAATCTAAGCCCCGTCTACTTCATAGCTGAGCTCGAACGGGTGCTCCATCCCGTGACCGACGGCGGAGCGGCCATCACCACGGAGCCCCTGCAGCGCTCCCGTTCCGGAGCCGGGAACGACGGTATAGGACTCCTTCGCCTCGCCGCCCTCGAAGACCCCCGTGCGCTGGAGCACGAAGCTCCCGCTCTTGCCGCCGAGCCGTCCGACGACCCGCTCGAGCCCGACGAACGCCGCCGTGCCGTCGCTCCGATACATCATCAGGTATTCGACGTGGCTTTCGCCTTCGAGATCGCCGGTGAAAGTCTTGGTGACGCTGGCTCGAGTGAGCTTCGGCTGGTCCTCGCCCTCGCTGTACGGCTTCTCATCCCACGACTTGATGGCGAACCGGGCATTCACGGTCTTCTTCATGGGTGTCATCCTGGTCAATCGGAAACGGGATTCAACGCCGATCGGGCGGCGCGCTCGATGAGTGCCTGCTCCGGCTCGCGCAGATGCACGCCGATCAGGCGGACCATCCGTCGTAGCCCGAGCGGCAGATTCGCCTGTACCGGCACGTCCAGCTCCAGGAGCAGGTTAGGATCCAGCGGCCGCGCGGCATCGAGATAGTCGCTCGCATCGGGTGCCGGAAGGTCGCGCCAGCTCGGTCGGGTGACGGCGACCAGGTGGACCAGGGGGATGTCCACGCTGACCCGCCCCGGGATCCGGAGGCGCCACATGGTCGGGCCCAGATCCAGACCGGCGTCGGATTGACCCCGCCACTCCCGGAACAGCCAGCCGAGCGTGAGCAGGCCCAGGACAGTCGAGCCCCAGGCGAGCCTTTCGAATCGCCCGTGGAGCCACAGGTGCACCGCGGCGGTCTCGACCAGAACGATCAACGCGAGGGCGGCGTAGAAGGATCCGCTGCGGGCGGATGTGGCAGGGAGATGCCGGTCGGGAGTCACGGGCCCTCGGTCGCCGCTTTCCGGGCCTGAGCCAGATACGCCGGCGCCAGGTCCATCAGGCTCGCCAGCTTGCGGACCAGGTGGGTCTCGTGATCGCTGAGCTTGCCGTCGGCGAGAATGACGCCCCACATCACTTCGGCCAGCACCATCTTCTGTCCCAGGTCGTACTCCGCCGCGATCAGCCGGGTGAACTGGTAGTGATCCAGCGATTCCGCCCGCTCGACCTCGGCGAGGCGCATGAGCTCCCCCGCCGTGGCATCGTCG
>DASSML010000256.1:0-3570 GCA_035688895.1 Gemmatimonadales bacterium | reverse complement strand
GTAAAAAGCGCGCGACGGGGTTTCGACCATCGAGTGGGTGGGCGACAGCCCCATCCGGCGCTCCGGCAGAGGGAAGTCCATGATACAGGGCCCCGCCGGGCGGGGGTGTGCGGGAGATCACCGCCAGTCGGGCCATCCAGGGTGTTGATTCACAGGACGATGCCTAAATCTCCCGGAGTCGTGCGGATCGCCGCCTTGGGCGATATCCACCTGGGGCGCGCCGCCTACGGCCCCCCGGTGCAGACCGTCTTCACCGACGTGGCCGAGCGGGCGGACATCCTGCTCCTCTGCGGCGACCTCACCGACCGGGGCGAGCCCGAGGAGGGCCGCCAGGTCGCCAAGGCGCTGGCCGGCCTCGGCCTTCCGATCGTGGCGGTGCTGGGCAATCACGATTACGAGTCGGGGCAGGCACCGGAGCTCAAGCGGATCCTGTGCGAGTCGGGGATCCAGGTGCTCGACGGCGACGCCATCGAGCTGCATGGAGTTGGATTCGCCGGGGTCAAGGGATTCGCCGGCGGGTTCGGCCGCCGGGCGCTCGGCCCCTGGGGCGAGGAGATCATCAAGCAGTTCGTGCGGGAAGCCGTGGACGAGGCGCTCAAGCTGGAGACGGCGCTGAGCCGGCTCCGCACCGAGCGGAAGATCGCGCTGCTCCACTATTCGCCGATCGCCGGAACGGTCCAGGGAGAGCCGCTCGAGATCTACCCCTACCTCGGCTCGAGCCGGCTGGAGGAACCGCTCACCCGCTACCCGGTGGATTGTGTGTTCCACGGGCACGCGCACCACGGGACGCTGGAAGGACGGACGCTGGGCGGAGTGCCGGTCTACAATGTGTCGCTCTCTCTGCTCCAGCAGCACTTCCCCAACGGTCCGCTCTACCGGATCGTCGAAGTGACCACCACCGCGAGTCCGCAGGCACGTACAGGCAGCACAGGACCGGATGACGGGCGGGAAGACCGGCGCCGGACCGAGCAGCCCGATCGGCGAGGCAGCACCAGCGGCGTCCGGCCCGCCCCAACGCAACATTGAGTCTCACGGTACCGTCATCCTGAGCAAGGCAAAGGACCTGGTCTGGGTTCGATGGAAATCCGGACCAGGTCCTTCGCTTGGATGACAGTACCAGGGACTCACCCGCCCGCTGGAATCCCCTTCCCGCCCGGCACGCCGAGCTCGGTCATGGCCCGGAGGTCGAGCACTTCCTCCAGCTCGGCGCCCTGCAGCAGTCCCTTCTTCACGACGAGCTGCTTGACGGTGAGTCCGCTGGCGAGGGCCTCCTTGGCCAGCTTGGCGGCCTCGGCGTAACCGATCTTGGGCGCCAGTGCGGTGACCAGCGCCGGGCTCCGCTCCAGCCAGTAGGCGCACTGGGCCTCGTCGGCCTCGATGCCGTCCACACAGCGCTCCGCCAGGACCCGCGACGCGTTCCCCACGATGATGAGGGAAAAGACGATGTTGTGGGTGATGACCGGCATCATCACGTTCAGCTCGAGCTGTCCCGCCTCCGCCGCCATGGCCACCGTGGTGTCGAGACCGAGCGCCTGGTAGCAGACCTGGTTCACCATTTCGGCGATCGAGGGATTCACCTTGCCCGGCATGATGCTGGACCCGGGCTGGACCGCCGGCAGCAGGATCTCGGCGAGCCCGGTGCGCGGTCCCGACGCCAGCAGCCGGATGTCGTTGGCGATCTTGTTGAGGTCCAGCACGTAAGCCCGGAACGCTCCGCTGAAGGTGGCGACGTCCCCCATCGACTGCATCAGCTGGACCCGGTCGTGCCCCTCCTGCAGCTCCAGACCGCTCACCTCCTGCAGGTGCTTGACCATGAGACCGGGGTACTCTGGCTCGGCGTTGATCCCGGTGCCCACGGCGGTGCCGCCGATGTTCATCTCTCGCAGCCAGTCCGCCGCCTGGGTCAGTTTGTCGCGGTGGCGGTGCACGGTCCGCCCGTAGGCGGTGAACTCCTGGCCCAGGCGGATGGGGGTCGCATCCTGCAGGTGGGTGCGGCCCGACTTCACGATGCCGTCGAAGGCGTGCCCCTTGGCGAGGAGCGCGTAGGCCAGGCGCTCCAGCGCGGAGAGCGTGTGCGGCAGGGTCGCCAGGGTGGCCAGTCGCATCGCCGTGGGAATCACGTCGTTCGTGCTCTGGGCCATGTTGACGTGATCATTGGGATGCACCGGGCTGTACGAGCCGCGGGCGGCGCCGAGGATCTCGTTGGCCCGGTTGGCCAGCACCTCGTTCGCGTTCATGTTGTGGCTGGTCCCCGCCCCGGCCTGGTAGACGTCCACGATGAACTGATCCCGATGGTGGCCCCCCAGCACCTCGCGAGCGGCCCGAACGATCGCGTCGGCCAGCCGGGGCTCCAGCCGGCCGGTGTCCCGGTGGGTGAGCGCGGCAGCCAGCTTGATCCACACCACAGCATCCACGAACGCCGGCAGCGGTCGGAGCCCCGAGATGGGGAAGTTCTCGGCCGCGCGAAGGGTCTGGATGCCGTACAGGGCGTCGGCGGGGACGGGCTTCTCGCCCAGAGGATCGCGCTCGATGCGGGTGTCGGTCATTGGGATCGGGGGCTCGGGGTCGGGGTCGTCGGGTCGGAGGGGAAAGGTAACGTTGTCCCCGGCGGCGGGTGAGCGGTGGCTGTCGGCCCGAGGCCGTGGTTGTCATCCCGAGCGCAGCGAGGGATCTTGCCCGCGGGTCCCGGAACCCTTCGAGCAGGTCCCTCGCTGCGCTCGGGATGACAGAGCCATGAGCTACGTTCGCCAGATCACCGACTTCGTTTCCTTTCAACCCGGCAAAGGCACCAAGGCCGACTTGTTCCGCGGCGACCGGCTGTTCGTCGGGCTCAACTGCTTCGAGCCCGGGCAGAGTCAGCCACCCCACGTGCACGGTGGGGCGGACAAGTTCTACTACGTGGTGTCGGGCCTGGCGCGGTTCTCGGTGGGAGACGAGAGCTTCGAGGCGAGGGCGGGCGCGGTGGTATGGGCGCCGGCCGACCTGTCGCACGGCGTCGAGCAGGCCCTGGAGCGGACGGTGCTACTAGTCGCGATCGCTCCACCGCCGCGCTAGCCGGCGGACCGCCGGCCAGCCGTACACATGGGCGGCGAGCACAATGCCGAGCACGACGCCCAGACCGTTGGTGTAGATCCGCCACGCCAGCAAGAGCCAGCCGGAGCTGTCGCCCATATCCCCAGCGGCCCCACCCAGGAAGCCCAGCTCGACCGCGCCGGCGCCCGATGGCGTGGGCAGCACCAGCTGACTGTAGAGCAGGGCGAACGAACCCAGGACCATCGGTCCCAGCGGCGGTGCTTCCGGCAGGGTCGAGGCGAGCACCGGCAGGATCGCCACCCGTGCGGCCAGATTCACCACGCTCATCGGGATGCTCGCTACCAGCGGCCACATCGGCATCCGTCGCCAGTAGACCAGGGCCCGCCGTACCGGCCGGCGCACGTGGCGCATGGCTGGCGACGCGATCCCTCGGGCATAGCGCCAGGCCGCGATGCTCAGGATCACCACCAGCAGCACCCAGGGCCAGGCGTGCTCCGCGGCCGTGGAAAGTCGCGGCCCGGCCATGTCCCACCACTC
>DASSML010000255.1:0-5735 GCA_035688895.1 Gemmatimonadales bacterium | reverse complement strand
TCGCCCGGAATCATGAAGAAGTCCGGCGAGATCGGCGCGAACGGGAGCAGGAACTTCGAGTCGAAGATGGCCTGGGCCACCTTCGCCTTGTCGAGCAGCGAGGCCGGCACGGTGCGCACCGAGTCCTGAGTCACGGTCTGGCCCAGGAAGCCGCGGTAGCCCATGGCGGAATCGATCGCGTCCACGCCCGGGTTGGCCGGGGTCGCATTGGCGATCAGCAGCGGCCGCGGGACCATGGTGACCGGGCACGGAATCGACGGGCACTTTCCGGTCTGCACCGGCGGCGCGAAGATGTACGCGATCACGATCGTCGCCTGGCCGCCGGCCGGCAGGGTCAGCGGACCGGACGATTGGAAGGTCCGGGTATCGGACGGCACGTTGTTGATGAAGCAGAGGTGCGTGATCTTCGGGTCGCCGGTGTTGCACTGCGGATCGCCGGCGGCCGGGTTCAGGTTGCCCGAGATGTAGCGGTAGAGCTGCTGCGCGTTGTTGGGGTCCGGGAAGGCGCCCCGGTTGGTCGTGAGGCCGGCGAGCACGGTGCCCGACTCGGTCCCGTCCGGCAGGATCGGGCTGCGCAGGTACTTGGTGCCGACGAAGCCCGGGCCCGGCATGAACGGCGGCGCGTGAATGCCCGGATCGAAGACGTTGCCCGGCTGGGGCTCGAACTTCTCTTCGTACGTGATCGCCATGTTGAACAGGTTGTTGAACGTGGCGTAGTCGGCGCCGGCGTTCACCGTCACGTCCTGGTCGGCCCCGAAGTTCATGAACACGTCGGTCAGCGAGTATCCGTGCGTGGGGATGTCCACCCCGAACGCGGCCTCGTTGGTGGCCTGGAACGTCGTGGCCTGCTGCAGCAGCCGGTCGCGCAGGGCGGGCCGGATGTTGACGTAGTCGGCCGGATCGACCGAGCTGACGTTATACAGCGTGTAGATGAAGTAGATGATGTCCTGATTGCCCGCCGGGTAGTTCCACGCCAGGCCGCGGGTCTCGACCACCACGCCCATGGGGTGGATCCGGCCGTTCACCCGGGCCGGGTTGCCGTCCCAGGTGAGGAAGTAGACGTCGCCCTGCGACGCGCTGATCTGGTTCTGCAGCAGCGGGTCGTAGATGGACGACACCGAGTCGCCCACGCCCGGCACCTTGGCGAACTCCGGCCACTGGCCCAGGTCGGCGGCGTCGCTGGCGTTGTAGATCGGCTCCACCTGCTCGCCGTTGAGCAGGAAGCCGGAGCCTTCGAAGAAGAAGGCGCCGATGGTGTCACCAGCCCACGCCGGCATTTCGCTGCCCACGATACCGGCGAGCGAAATACCCGAGTTGAACGTGTACTGGTTGTTGGTGCCCTTGGGCCAGACGGAGCCCGGAATCGTCGAGGACCCGGTGGAGTCCACGCAGATCTGGCCGTTGGAGATGAGGCCGCACTGCACCTGATTGACCTTGAGCGACCCGCTGGCACGGGCGAGCAGGCGGAATCCCGACTTCTTGATCGGACGCTCCGGGAGCGCCGTCGCGCCCGCCGCCGGAGCCGCCAGCATCAGCGCCAGGGCAACCAGCCACGCGGAGATCACCGTTCGCCGACAAAGAAATAGTTGCATTGCGTCCTCTCTAGAGAGTAGCCGGACCGGTCCACGCCGGGCCCGAAAGACGGACCCGGCGTGAACTGGGTGAGACGATCAGAAATTGACCTCGAGTCCGAGCCGGACCTGGCGCGGACGATCGGTGAAGAAGTTCTTGTTCCGGAAGGAGTTGTAGTACGAGTTGAACGCCCGGGTCTGCTCGCCGAGGGTGTACTCCCCGTCGCCGTTCCCGAAGCGCTGCTCGGCCCGGACCAGGTACACGCAGTTCGGCGCCGACGGCGCGCCACCCGCGTTCACCCACGCCGCGCAGCCCGCCGCGCCGCCGGCCAGATTGATGGTCTGGCTCTCGTCGTCGAAGGCGTTGTTCTGACCGGCCTCGTTCCGCAGCGAGTTCGACGCGATGGTCGAATCCGCCGTGTATTCCACCGCGTTCCGGATGTCGCCGTTGCCTTGGAAGATCCGGATGATGTTGGTGAAGTTGAAGATGTTCCGGACGTCCGCGTAGGCGGTCATGTTGAGCCCGCCCAGCCCGAAGCCCTTGGTGAAGCGGGCGTCGAACTGCTTGAGGCCGGGCAGCCGGAGGCCGTTGAAGTCGCTGGTGAAGTCGCCGCTGGAGCACGGGCTGCTGGTGCCCGCGTCGACGGCGATCAGCACGCTGTTCTGCGCGGTGTTGACGCAGCCGGTGTACGAGGTGCCGCTGGTGTACCGGCCGGTCACGTACACGCCGAAGTTCCGGAAGATCGAGCCGACCGCCGTGCCCTGCTGGAAGTCGCCCGGGAAGCTCAGGCTGCCGGCGAAGGCCAGCGTGTGCGGCCGGTTGCTCGAGGTGGTGAGGATCGCCTGCGGCGGCGGAGAGTTGCCGCCACCGATCTGGCTCACGATGCGGGACCCGAAGCCCAGGTAGGTGATCGGGTCGTCACCCGTGTTCTTGGCCTGCTGGAAGGTGTAGGCCAGCGTGCCGGAGAAGTAGTTGCCGAACCGGCGGTCGAGCCGCACGTCCACGCCGCGGGTGTTGCCGAAGTCGGCGTTGGTGAGCACCCGGACCTCGGTCAGCGAGTTCTGCGCCGTCGGGTCGGGGATGCTGACCGTCCGGCCGGCCGCGTCGGACAACACGTCGCGGTTGTAGGCCGCGATATCGAGCACCATGTCGTCGTTGAACGCGTGCCGCACGCCGAACTCGAAGGCGATGGTCCGCCCGAAGTCGAGATCCGCGCCGTACACCTGGTTCGGGTTGGAGCGGTTGATGTCGACGTTGATGCCGGTCAGGATCGCGCCGAAGTCCGGAGCCTGCACCTGGTGGGCGTAGGACAGCCGGAAGTTGGTCCGGTCGGTGACCGGGAAGGACACCTGGACGTGCGGGCTGACGTAATCGTGGCTCTGGTCCCGGACGAACAGCGCGGTCGGGTCGTCCGGATTGAACCCGGGCATGGTCGAGATCGCCGGGAAGCCGTTCGGCCGCGAGGCACGGCTGTCGTAGTAGTCGTACCGGATGCCGCCCACGACGACCACGTCACCCAGGTCGAGGCGGTCTTCCACGAAGGCGTTGTAGCGGATCGGCTGCTCTTTGTACGCGTCCTGGAAGCCGGCGCTGGTCAGCTCGGTCGACCAGTAGTCGATCGCGTAGTGGGTGTACTCGCCGCCGAAGCGGAGCCGGTTGTACCGGTCGGCCTGCCAGTCGAGGTTGGCCTTACCGATCAGCCGCTCTTCCTGGTACAGCGTGCTCACGACGCCGTTGCCGCCCGGCCCGCCCGACTCCTCACCCGGGTAGCCCGCGTCCGGCCGGCTGGCGGTGGAGCGGTTCTGCGGCTCCATGCCGTAGGCGTTGGTCCGGTACTGGAAGATGGGGTCGTAGTCGGACAGCGCCTCGACCGGGATCGGCCGGCGGACACTGCCCGGCGCCTCGGTCCGGAAGTTGTTGATCAGATCGTCGGTGATCGGGAAGGTGTTCAGATCCCACAGGAAGCTGAGCGGCTTGATCATGAAGCCGCCGGTGGGATTGAGGCTCTCCCGCCACCCGTCCTGCGTGAGCGGCGCGACGATCGAGTGGTCCTTCTGGTAGGAGAAGTAGGTCTCCAGCGCCAGGGCCCGCTCCGACGACTTGGACAGGTTCTGGGTCCAGTTGAGCGTCGCGAAGTCGCTCCAGTTGCGCAGGCCGAACTGATTGGTGGGGTTGGTGAGCTGATAGTACCGGGCGGTGGCGAAGCCGAGGTCGCTGGTCTCGTAGCGGCCCTGGTTCTGGCTGCGGAGACCGGTAAAGCTGAGTCGCGAACCCGTGCCGTAGGAGTAGTTCAGCTTGGCCGAGGCCTGGTAGTTCGAGCGGGCCGTCTGCGGCAGCCGCGCGCCCTCACAGCTCACCCCGTAATTGCTGGCGATATCGGCGTTGGCGCTGCCGTCGAACCGGCTGCAGTCGCCCGTCACCAGGGCGAACTCGCGAATCGGCACCAGGGTGGTGTCGGCCGTGGGATCGCCGATGGTGCTGGGCACCTTCACCGTCGTGTCGATGCCGGCCGGGGCGAAGAGGGCGAGCTGGCTGCCGTCCTGACCGGTCGCGACCGACTGCTGGCCCTCGAGAGTGGCCGACAGGAAGAAGGTGAGGCCCTGCTTGAAGAGCGGACCGCCGAAGCCGCCGGTGATCCGGTTGTAGCCGACGCTGTTCGCGCCGGTGACCGCGTCGTTCTCGTAGGACAGCGACCCGTTGTACTTGTTGCCGCCGCTCCGGGTGGCTACCGAGATGACGCCGGCCTGGGCGTTGCCGAACTCGGACGAGGTGGCGCCGGTGGTGACCGCCGCCTGCTCGAACGCGTCGGCGCTGACTTCGACCTGGGTTCCGGCGCCGCGGTTGGTCTGCTGGAAGATGGCGCCCTGACTGGTGCCACGATATCCCGCCTGGACCGGCACGCCGTCGATGTAGGTGGCGTTCTGGTCGTTACGGCCGCCGCGGATCGACAGCGAGTTGGTGGTGCGGGAGGCGACGACGCCCGGCTGCAGCGCCAGGACCTGGTTCAGCCGGTCGACCGGGAGGTTCTTCACGACCTCGCCGTCCAGCCGCTGCTTGGTGCTGACCTCGTCGCGCGGGACCAGGGGCTGCTGCTGGGTGACGACAGTGATTTCCTGGATCTCGACCGCCGTCTGCTCCAGCTGAATGTCCACCGTACCGGTCTGGTCGGCCAGCACGCGGACGCCATCGACCTGGGTCGACTTGTACCCGATGAACGCGGCCCGGACCGAGATCGTGCCGGCCGGGACGTTGTTCATGAAGTAGTAGCCCTGGGGATTGGTCAGCGAGTTGAAGGCGGTGCCGACGATGATCACCTGGGCGTTGGCAATGGGCGCGCCGGCCTGATCGCGCACCCTGCCTTCGATCTTACCGGTCGAGCCCTGGGCCAGGAGCGAACTCGCTCCCAGACCGAGCGCGACCGTCGCGACCGCGACGAGTCGCGCGATCCGTACAAAGGCGCTGACACGGCATAGCTTCATGGATACATCCTCCAAAGGCGTGAACCTGCGGTACTGCCGACAGTGGAGCGGGCGCGCGTGCGCCTCCCCTCAGGCTCGGAGCCCGACTTCGAAATGAGACTGCTGTGGGAGTTCTGCCTGCATTCGAGGGATGGGCGATGATGAACCGACACCATCAGGAAGACGACCGCGGCCCGGTCGGCTGCCTAATATGGAATGCGCCAAAAACCGTGTCAAGCAAAGTCACGTGCGTCCGATAGTTGCGCACGTTTCATGTAACTCTCTGAAACCGGGAAAGTTGCCCGATGGAACGGCGGAGCAGCACACCGTTTCGTGTCGCACCCGTCCGCGGACTCCACGGTAGCACGGGGCGCTCGGGCGCCGGCCCTCGGTTGCCGGCAATGCTGTCGATGACGAACGGACCAACGGGAAGTAACGGCGCCCATCTTACAGCCTGTCCCAGCAATTGGGAAGGGGAGCCGCTCAGTCCGCCACGATCAGCTCCCGCTGTGGCTCCCTCGGCGTGACCTCCGGACCCGCGGTGCCGAGGTAGACGTTCACCTCGCTCCGCACCCCGAACTCACCGGCCAGATAGATCCCCGGCTCCACCGAAAAACCCACCCCGGGCAGCAGCAGCCGATCGTCGTGCGTCTCGTAGTCGTCCAGGTGCGGGCCCGAGCCGTGGAGGTCGCGATCGATCGAGTG
>DASSML010000254.1:0-14833 GCA_035688895.1 Gemmatimonadales bacterium | reverse complement strand
GCCAGCTCCTCGGCCGTCAGCTCCTCCAGGACCTTGCCGGTGGCGACGCGCCACCCCTGGGCGGTGGATGGATTCACCAGCCCTTTGGCGACCACGAATTCGATGAAGCGGGCCAGGGCGGCCCGGGAATAGTCTGGCTCGACGGGCATAGGGCAGGGGTTGGGACGGGTCCAATGTAGGGCGTTTGCTGCCACAATCAAGACTGTGGAAGTGTTGTAGACAAACAAAACGCAGTCAAACTACGGTGTGAATTGTAGTGGATAAATCCAATGCCTGTGGGCAATTCCACGGCACCGGCCGCCGGCGTGCGCAACGCCGTCAAACATGGTGATTTCAAACGCCACGGCCGAATACGGGCGGACAGGCAAACGCAACGCCGTGTCTGCGGCGCGACTCGGGGCCAGATGGGGTCCGACATTTGTCACCGTTGTCCAACCAACCGACGTGGGCGGGCCCCTTCCATCCCGGTCCCCAGCTCGGCTGCATGGCGGCCCTTTGGAGACGGCGGCCCTTGCGAGGGCACGGCTCATTACGCATATTGCGTTACGCATTAAGCGTAAGGAGATAGCATGCCGCGTCGAGCCCTGCCAGCCAGCCCCAAGAACCCCTTCGAGTTCGGCCGGGAGCTGAACGCCGACGAGCTGGTGGACCGGGAAGCCGAGCTGGAGCTGGTGCGCCGGAGCATCGTCAACCGGGGCCGGCTCTTCTTCATCGGCCCCCGCCGCTACGGCAAGACCTCCATCCTCCATGCCGCCGAAGAGCTGCTCAGCCGGGAAGGCGTGGTCGTGCTCCGGCACAACGCGGAGGCGTATGAGTCCGTCTCGCTGCTGGCCCAGGCGCTCCTCACCGGTGCCGCCCGCCGGCTGGCCGGAACGGTCGAGCAGGTGTCGGCCTCGGTCCGTCGCCTGTTCGGCCGCCTGAGTCCCCAGGTCAGCTACGACATCGACGACCAGCGGGTGAGTGTCTCGTTCAGCCGCTTCCCCCGCGAGACACCCGAGCTACCGCTCCTGGGCGAGGTCCTCGAGGGCATCGACCGGATGGCCGCCGAGCGGGAGGCGCCGACCGCGGTCATCCTCGACGAGTTCCAGCACCTGGTCGCCGAGGGCGGCGAGGCCGCCGAGCGCCAGCTCAGGGCCGCGGTGCAGCGGCACCGGCACCTCGCTTACGTCTTCTCCGGGTCCCAGACCCGCCTCCTGGCCGACATGACCGGCGACCCGGCGCGGGCATTCTGGAAGCTCGGCGAGCGCTACTTCCTGGGACCGATTCCGAGAGGACCCTTTCGCGCCGCCCTGGAGCGCGGCTTCGTCGGGGCAGGGTTCGTGGTGGCCTCGGGCGCGCTCGACCACATCCTCGACCGGGCGGAAGACGTGCCCTACAACGTCCAGCGGCTGGCGAGCGCCTGCTGGGAAGCCGTCCGGGTGTCCCCCGAGCCGAGCCTCACCGTCGACCTGGTGGACCGGACCCTGGTGCACATCGTCCAGCAGGAGAACCCGGCCTACGTTCAGCTCTGGCAGAGCCTGACCAAGGCCCAGAAGAAGGCGCTCAAGGCGGTGATCGAGCGGGGTGGCCGCGAGCTGCTGGGCAGGGAGGTCCTGCAGGCGCACGGCCTCGCCGCGTCGAGCATGCAGCGGGCGCTCCAGGCGCTCGACGCCCGCGGGGTGGTGCGGGAAGACGAGGACGCCGGCCGCATCCGCTACCGCCTCGAAGACCCCTTCCTGGCTACCTGGATCGCCGAGGCGCAGCGGGTGTAGATTACTCGAAGTGTTACTGCCTATAGCGCAAGGAGATACGATGGCCGGTGAGATCGACCTGTCCCGCCTCCGGGACCCCGCCCTCCATCCCATCGCGGAAAAGGTCGAAGCGGCGGAGCGACTCGACGCCAGCGAAGGCGTCACGCTCTACGCGACCACCGATCTGCTCGGGCTCGGCCTCCTCGCTGACACCGCGAACCGGCGGCGCAACGGCGACCGGGTCTTCTTTTCCGCCAATCAGCACATCAACCCGACCAACGTCTGCATTCTCCGCAACACCTGCGTGTTCTGCTCGTTCGCGCGGATGCCCAAGGAGGACGGGGCGTATACCCGGTCGCTGGAAGAGGTCTTCGCCGAGGCGGATCAGGCCCGGGGTATGCCGACCCGCGAGTTCCACATCGTCGGCGGACTCCACCCCAAGCTCCGGCTCTCGTATTACACCGACATGATCCGCGGGCTCAAGGAGCGGCACCCGAACGTCCATATCAAGGCGCTCACCGCGGTCGAGATCGCGCACCTGGCGCGGATCGAGCGCACCGGCGAGCGCGAGGTGCTGCTGGCGCTCAAGGAGGCCGGGCTTACCAGTCTGCCGGGCGGCGGCGCCGAGGTGTTCAGCACGGCGGTGCGCGCCACCATCGCGGAGCGGAAGCTGACCGGCGAGGAGTGGCTCCGGGTCCATCGGGTCGCGCACGAGCTCGGCATCCCGACCAACTGCACCATGCTCTACGGCCACGTCGAGACATCCGAGGACCGCATCGCTCACCTTTCGATGCTGCGGGAGCTGCAGGACGAGACCGGCGGCTTTCTCACCTACATCCCGCTGGCGTACCATCCGGATCACAACGAGCTGGGCGAAGAGATGGGGCGGGTGGGCACGGCCACGACCGGCTACGAAGACCTCAAGAACCTCGCCGTGGCGCGGCTCTTCCTGGACAACATCCCCCACGTGAAGACCCACTGGCCCATGGTGACCCCGTTCCTCTCCCAGGTGGCGTTGGCCTTCGGCTGTGACGACGTGGAGGGGACCGTCGTCTACGAGCGGATCTATCACGAGGCCGGCGCGCAGACCGCGATGCACATGTCCTACCTGGAGCTGGTCCGGCTCATCCGGGGCGCGGGAAAGCGTCCGGTCGAGCGCGACAGTCTCTACCGCGAGGTGCGCGACCAGTTCGACGACCCGCCGCCGGAGCCCTCGCTTCGGCGCGGCGCCGCGCTGCCGGTGGTGCACGCGGCATGAGGGTCGGCCGGATTCCATGGATCAACTGCTATCCGGTCTACGGCGCGATCGACCGCGGGCTGGTCCAGCTGCCCGGCGAGCTGGTGTCGGGGACGGCCTCGGAGCTCAACGAGCTGCTCGCCGCGGGTGAGCTGCAGGTGAGCGTGGTCAGCGCGGTGGAGTACGCCCGCAACGCCGCCGCGTACCATCTGCTGCCGGATCTCGCCATCACCTGCGACGGCCCGGTGCACAGCGTAGCGCTCTTTGCCCGGCGGCCGCCGGCCGAGCTGGAGGGCCGTACCGTGCTGCTCACCGCGAGCTCGCGGACCTCGGTCCTGCTGCTCGAGCTCCTGTGCCGGCATCGCTGGGGCGTGATGCCCAGGTTCGCGGTGGCGCGGGCGGAGGCGACCGACCTGGAATCGCTGGCAGGCCTGCCGCACGACGGCGTGCTGGTGATCGGGGACGCGGCGCTCATGCTCGCCGCGCAGGACCGCTACCCGGTGCGCATCGACCTGGGCGCCGAATGGAAGGCGTGGACCGGGCTGCCCTTCGTGTTCGCGGTCTGGGCGGCTCGGCGGGACGCGGACTCGGCCAGGGTCCGGGAGATCCACCGTCAGCTCCTCGCGTCGCGGGAGTGGGGACTCGCCCATCTGGACGAGCTGGCCCATGCCGCGGCGCAGCGGACCGGCGTGGCTGAGTCGGTGTGCCGGGAGTACCTGGGCGACCTCGACTACGCGCTGTCCTACCGGCACCTGGCGGGGCTGACCGACTTCTTCCGCCGGCTGGCGCAGGATGGCTTGGTGCCGGACGGGTCGCTGTCGTTCATCTCGGCGGCGTGAGGGGCGGGACGGCGGGACAACGAGCGACGATCACGAAACCATAAAGGCCTGTCAATATGACGGTTGTCGATCGCACCTCAAGTGAATTCAAGGCCCTGGTCGAGCTGTACGACCGGGCGCCGCTGCTGGAGCTCGGACAGCTGGCCGATGCGGAGCGGTGGCGCCGCCATCCGGAGCCGGTGGTCACTTACATCATCGACCGCAACATCAACTACACCAACGTGTGCGTCGCCGACTGCCAGTTCTGCGCCTTCTATCGCCGCCCCAAGCACGGCGAGGGATACGTGCTGAGCTTCGAGCAGATCGGGGCCAAGATCGACGAGTGCAAGGCGATCGGCGGGGTGCAGATCCTTCTGCAGGGCGGCCACAACCCCTACATCCCCTTCGAGTGGTATCTCGAGTTGATGCGCTATATCAAGCGCCATCACCCGATTCACATTCACGGCTTCTCCCCCAGTGAAGTGGTCTTCTTCAGCGAGCGCTTCGGCCTTTCGGTGGCCGACGTGGTCCGCGAGCTCAGGGCCGCGGGGCTCGACAGCATTCCCGGCGGCGGCGGCGAGATCCTGGTGGACGAGATCCGGCAACGGGTCGCCCGCAAGAAGGCCCAGACCGAGGAGTGGCTCGGCGTCCAGGAGGAAGCACACCGGCAGGGAATGAAGACCTCGGTCACGATGATGTACGGCCTGGGCGAAACCAGCGAGGATCGGGTGGAGCACCTGCTCCGGGTGAAGGAGCTGCAGGCCCGGACCGGCGGATTCACCGCGTTCATCTGCTGGCCGCTGCAGCCCGAGGGGACGCCGGGCATGTCGGACATGCCCAAGACCGACGCGGTGACCTATCTCCGCACTCTCGCGCTCGGCCGGATCGTGCTGGACAACGTGCCCAATCTGCAGTCGAGCTGGGTGACCATGGGGCACAAGGTGGGACAGATCGCCCTCCGCTTCGGCGCCAACGACTATGGCAGCCTGATGATGGAGGAGAACGTGGTCTCCGCCGCCGGCACCACCTACCGCACCACCCTGGGCGAGATCGACCGCCTCATTCGAGACGCGGGCTATCAGCCCCGCCGCCGTCGGCAGGACTACTCGGTGATCGAGGAGTCGCAGGCGGCGTGAGGCCCGCATGACCCGGGTCGGCATCGGCTACGACTCCCATCGTTTCGTCGCGGACCGGCCGCTGGTGCTGGGTGGAGTCCGCATTCCGCACGAGCGCGGGCTGGCGGGGCACTCGGATGCCGATGCAGTCGCCCACGCCTTGACCGACGCGATCCTGGGAGCCGCCGGGGCGGGCAACATCGGCCAGCTCTTTCCCGACAACGACCCCCAGTGGAAGGACGCGGATTCCATGGAGCTGCTCCGCACCGCGCATGAGCTGGTGCGCGGCCGCGGGCACACCGTCGTCCAGGCCGATCTCACCGTGATCACCGAGGCGCCGAAGCTCGGCCCGCACCTTCCCGCGATGGCGGCGGCGCTGGCGGCGCGCCTCGGCCTCGCCGACGGAGCGGTTCACGTCAAGGCGAAAACCAACGAGGGGATGGGATTCATCGGTCGGGGGGAAGGGCTCGCGGTGATCGCGGTCGCCACCCTGGAGGCGCGCTGATCGAGGATCTGCTCGGGTGGCTCTCGGGGCTGCCGCCCGCAGCGGTGTACGCAGTGCTCGCTCTGCTGGCGGCGGTGGAGAACGTCGTGCCGCCGGTGCCGTCCGACGCGGCCGTGGCGCTGGGCGCGTTCCTCTCCCACCGCGGCCTCACCTCGCCACCGCTGGTCTTCCTGGTCACCTGGTCCGCCAACCTGCTGGGGGCCACCGGCGTCTACTTCGCGGCGCGGCGGTACGGACGCCGCTGGTTCGCGACCGGGACCGGCCGCCGACTGCTCGCGCCCCGGAGCCTCGCCGTGATCGAGCGCGAGTACATGCGCTTCGGCGTCGCCGGCATCTTCATCAGCCGGTTCCTTCCCGGGGTCCGGGCCGTGGTCCCGCCCTTCGCCGGCCTGGTCGATCTCGGCTGGGTGCGAAGCCTCGGCCCCATGGGCCTCGCCAGCGCCATCTGGTACGGCGGGATCACCATCATCGGCACCGTGGTCGGCGCCGAGTGGGACCGGATCCTGGCCATCATCGCTGGAGTGAACCGCACGCTGGCCATCGTCGCGGGCCTGCTCGCGCTGGTGGGAGTAGTGTGGTTCTGGATCGCCCGGCGCCGCCGAATGCAGGAGCGGGTCTGGCATGCCACCCGGGATGCGCTGACGCCGACGGCGCCGTCGTTCCTGGAGGGTACCGAGCTGGCCGAGGGCTCGGCCCGCGAGGCCGCGGCGCTGCTGGTGCTGGAGCTCGCGTATGCCGACCCGGTGCTCACGCCACGCGACCGTCAGGAGGTCGCCGCGCATCTCCGGGAGCGCTGGGGCTTCAGCGGTCAGACCCATCCGCCCGAGCCTCCGCCCGAAGCGGAGCGCCAGAGCCGATTCGCCGGCTACGCCGCGATGGCGCGAGAGCGCTTCGGGCGCTCGCAGCGGCTCGCCCTGGTGGAGCGGATGTGGCTCGCCGCCTTCAGCGACGGGGGCGCCATCGGGGCCCACGAGGATCGGCTGATGTCCACGGCCGCCGAGCTCCTCGGCGTGGATCGCGCCGAGGTGAGCGAGGTGCGCCGGCGGCTCCGGCTGCGGGAGGACGCCCGATGATCGCCGAGACCCGCGACGCGGTGGATCGCGCGTTCTGGCTCGAGGGGTTCCGCGACTATCTCAGTCTCGAGGCCGGGCACAGCGGTAACACCGTCGACGCCTACCTGCGGGACCTGCGGCGAATGGGAGAGTTTGCGCTGGCGCGCGGAGCGCGCGAGCCCGGTCAGGTCACCCGCGCCCATCTCCGCGACTTCGTGTATCTGCTCAAGGACCTGGGTCTCAGCGCCGCGACGATCCGGCGCAGCGTGTCCGCCATCCGGACCTACTACGGCTTTCTGGCCGGCGAAGGACGGGTGCGGAATGACCCCAGCGACCGCCTGGAGACACCCCGCCGGGGCCGGGTCCTGCCCGACACCCTCAGCGTGCGCGAGGTCGAGGCGCTGCTCGCGGCGCCTGGGATCGAGGATCCGCTCGCCTGGCGCGACCGCGCGCTGCTGGAGCTGGCGTACGGCGCCGGAATGCGGGTGTCGGAGCTCTGCGGACTCGGCCTCACCGACCTGCTGCTCAGCGAGGGACTGGTTCGCGTCTTCGGCAAGGGCGCGAAGGAGCGCCTGGTTCCGCTCGGGCGGACCACGATCGGCGCGGTGTCGGTCTACCTGCATCAGCTACGCCCGAGTCTCGACCGCGGACACGGCGGCGGCCGCGTGCTGCTGAATGCGCGGGGCGAGCCGCTCTCCCGGGTCGGTGCGTGGGGAATCGTGAAGCGCGCGGCGGAGCGCGCCGGCATCCGCAAGCGAGTCACGCCGCACACCCTGCGGCACAGCTTCGCGACCCACCTGCTGGAGGGCGGCGCCGACCTGCGCGCGGTGCAGGAGATGCTCGGCCATGCCGACCTCTCGACCACCCAGATTTATACCCACGTCGATCGGGAGTACCTCCGGTCGGTCCACCGCCAGTTCCACCCCCGCGCGTGACGACCCGCCGTCGGTCTTCCACCTGGGCCGTTGTGGTCGCCGCGGTCGCGGCGGCGGCGTGTGCCCGGTATCAGGCCCAGCCGCTCGACCCCGCCCGGCATCCGGCCGAGCTCCGCGCACGCCGGCTCGACGATCCGGCGCTGCTCGCCTGGCTGCGGCCGTATGCCGGCGCCCCGGACGGCGCGCGCTGGAGCGACCGGCAGCTTGCGGTCGCGTCGATCGCCTGGCGGGCAGAGCTGGCGCGGGCCCGGGCCGAGTGGCGGGCCGCGCTCGCCGCGGTGCCGACGGCCGGCCAGCGCCCGACGCCGGGCGTTGAGGGCTCGGTAGAGCACCAGGTGGCCGGACCGCAGCAGCCGTCGCCATGGGTGGTGAGCCTCGGCGCGCTCGCCACTGTGGAGCTCGGCGGCAAGCGCGGGGCTCGCCTGCTCGGCGCGCGGGCCCGGGCGACGGTGGCCGAGAGCCGGCTCGTCGGCCTCGCCGCGGAGCTGGCGGCCCAGACCCGCGCGGCCGCGCTGGCGCTCGCCGCCGCCCACGCCGACGTCGATGATCGAGCGGCCGCCGTCGCCGACCTCGAGCAGATCTCGACCCTGGAGGAGCGGCGCTATGCCGAGGCTGCGCTGGCCGCCTCGGATCTCGCCCGCAGCCGGACCGACGTCCAAGACGCTCGCACCGAGCTGGCCCGCGCGCAGGAGGAGCTGGGAGCAGCGCGGGCCGACCTGGCCGCCGCGCTCGCCGTCCCGGTGGCGGCGCTCGCGGGGCTCGAGGCCGCGCCCGCGCCGACGGTGGGCTGCGCCCGGATCGACTCGGTCGGGGTGGATTCTCTGGTGGTGCGCGCGCTGGGGCGCCGGGCGGAGATCGTGACGGCCCTCGCCGCCTATGCGGTCTCCGAGGCGGACGTGAGGCTCGAGGTCGCCCGCTTGTATCCCGATCTCGAGATTGGTCCGGGCTTCATCTGGGACCAGGGGGTCCATCGTTGGACGCTCGCGCTGGCGCTCCCAGCCCTGCTGGGTCTCCGGCAGCGGGGCGCCCTGCACGAGGCGGAGGCCGCCCGGAATGTCGCCGCGGCTCGGGTGGCGGAGGCGCAGGATTCCATCGTGATGCAGGTGGAGGCGGCGGTGGAGAGCTGCCGCGGCGTCGGCCTCGGCGTGATCGCCGCGGATTCCCAGGTGGTCGCCGCGCGCGCCCTGGTGCAGCGCGACCGGGCCCGCTACGAGCGAGGCGAGACCGCGCGGCTGGAGCCGGCCCGCTCGGAGCTGCTGCTGGCCCGAGCGGAGCGGAGTCACCGCGCCGCCCAGCGGCGGCTGGCGTTTGCCGGCATTACCCTCGAGGCGGCAACGGGCGAGTGGCCGGACGCGCCTGGCCGACCCTGGCCCGACCCCAGGGAGGAGCTCCCGACCCGATGAGCCGACGCTTCGGAATCGTTCTCGTCCTCCTCGTCATCGCGGCCATCGCCGCCGGCGTGCTGCTCCGACCGCGCGAGGGTGGATCCGAGGCCAACGGCGAGGCGCCGGTCGTGGCGCCCAGCCGTGTAGTGGAGGAGGAAGGCGAGGCGCGCGTGGTGCTCGACACCGCCGAGGTGGCCCGGGTCGGGATCGAGGTCGCGGTTCTCGCGGCGGCCAAGCGCACGGACGAGCTCCGGGTGCCGGGCGAAGTCGTCACCGAGCCGGAGCGCACGGCGATCATCCGCGCCCCGGTCGCCGGGCGTCTGACGGCCGAGCCCTCGGGCTGGCCGGAGCTGGGCACGCGGGTGGCCTCCGGCGCCGCGCTCGGGCAGGTGTCCGATGCGCGGCCCCTGGTGGCGCCGATCGCTGGCGTGGTCACTCGGGTGGGAGCGCGGCCGGGCGAGATCGTGAGCGAAGGGCAGACCCTGCTGGAGCTCGCCGACCGGAGCCGTCCGGTGGTCCGGCTCGCCTGGCCGGACGCCGGCGCTCCGCCGCGCGTCGTGGGTCTCGCGCCGGACAGCGCGAGCCGGGTCGAAGCCGACCTCATCGGACCGGCGGCCGAGGCGGACCCGGTGACTCGACAGGCCGTCTATTTGTATCGGGCGCGCCACGCCTGGCCCGGCGCGGTGCCCGGCACGCTGGTGGACGCGGAGGTGGCGCAGGGGAAGGCGACCGCCGGCGTTCTGGTGCCCGACCGCGCCGTGGTGCAGTGGGATGGTCTCGCGTGGGTCTACCTGCAGCGGGAGCCGGGACGGTATCTCCGCGTCCGGGTGCCCACCGACCACCCCACGCCGCGAGGCTGGATG
This sequence comes from Gemmatimonadales bacterium, assembly GCA_035688895.1. Taxonomy (GTDB): domain Bacteria; phylum Gemmatimonadota; class Gemmatimonadetes; order Gemmatimonadales; family GWC2-71-9; genus CAVVWJ01. The sequence goes on along the minus strand of DASSML010000254.1, from coordinate 5,193 downwards.
GCCGGAGCGCCGCTCGCTCCCGGCGATACCGTCGTGGTGACCGGCGCCGAGCTGCTGTTGTCCGAGGAGTTCCGCGCCCGGGTCACCGTGGGCGACGAGTCGGGCGAGTGAGCGTGGACGTCCGCGCGTGCTGAGCGGGCTGGTTCGCGGCTCGATCCGGCACCGCGGCGTGGTGCTCGGGCTCGCCCTCGCCATGGTCGTCGTCGGCGTCACGACCCTCGCCCGTGCGCCGCTCGACGTGTTTCCCGAGTTCGCGCCCCCGCAGGTCTCCATCCAGACCGAGGCGCCGGGGCTCTCCCCGGAGCAGGTCGAGCTGCTCGTCACCAAGCCGCTGGAGGACGCGATCAACGGCGTGCAGGGCATCGCCGTCGTGCGCTCGCAGTCGATTCAGGGTCTGTCTGTGGTGACCGCCATATTGGCGCAGGGCGTGGACATCTACCGCGCCCGCCAGTCGCTGGCCGAGCGGCTGGCCGAGGCCACCGGCGCCTTGCCGGAAACCGTGCACCCGCCGGTGCTCACCCCCCTGACATCATCCTCTTCGACCGTGCTGGTCCTCGGCATCACGTCCGCGACCCGGAGCGCGATGGAGCAGCGCACCTTCGCCGACTGGGTGCTGCGCCCGCGTCTGCTCGCGGTGCCGGGCGTGTCCAAGGTGGCGATCTTCGGCGGGGAAGTGCGTCAGCTTCAGGTCCAGCTCGATCCCGCGCGACTCCGCCGCTACGGCGTTGGGATCGCCGAGGCCGCGGAGGCCGCCGCGCGCGCCACCGGCCTTCGGGGCGCGGGCGTGATCGACCAGGCCAACCAGCGGCTCACCGTGCAGGCCGAAGGGCAAGTGACCAGCCCGGCGGCGCTGGCCGCGACGGTGGTCCGGGAGCACGACGCGGTCGCGCTGCGCCTGGGCGACCTCGGGCGGGTCGTGGAAGGCGCGGCGCCGCGATTCGGGGAAGGCGGCGTGAACGGCGTGCGCGGGCTCGTGGTGGTGGTGTCCGGCCAGCTCGGCGCCAACACCAAGGTCGTCGGCGGCCGGGTCGAGGAGGCATTGGCCCGGATGGCGCCCACGATCAAGGCAGCCGGGCTCACCCTCGATCCCGCGATCTTCCGGCCCTCCGAGTTCATCGATCTCGCCATCCGCAACATCACCACCTCGCTCCTGCTCGGCGGCGCGCTGGTGACGGTCATCCTGGTGCTCTTCCTTGCCGACGCGCGGGCGGCGGCCATCTCGTTGACCGCGATCCCGCTCTCCCTGCTGGCGGGGATCCTGGTCCTCGACGCCCTGGGCTTCGGGATCAACACCCTCACCCTCGGCGGTCTCGCGATCGCGCTGGGCGAGGTGGTGGACGACGCGATCATCGACGTCGAGAACATCGCCCGGCGTCTCCGGCTCAATCGCGAGCGGAGGGACCCACTGCCCCCCGCGAGGGTGGTGCTCGAGGCCTCGCTCGAGGTGCGCGGCAGCGTGGTCTACGCCACCTTCGTCGTCGCGCTGGTGTTCGTGCCGGTCCTGCTCTTGAGCGGGGTGCAGGGCGCGTTGTTCCGCCCCCTGGGGCTGGCGTACATCTTCGCGACCCTCGCCTCGCTGGTCGTGGCGCTCACGGTCACCCCGGCGCTCACCCTGCTTCTGCTGGTCCGGCGCGACGGTCGCCTCGGCGAGGCCCGGGTCCTGGACTGGCTCAAGCGTCGCTACGGGATGGCCGTCACCTGGGGCGTCCGACACGCCGGTCCGGTGGGGCTTCTGGCGGCAGTCGTCTGCCTGCTCGCGCTCGCCGCGCTCCCCTTCTTCGGCGCCACCTTTCTGCCGGAATTCCGCGAGGGACACTATCTCGTCCACATGTCGGCCGTCCCCGGCACCTCGCTCGACGAGTCGCTGCGGCTGGGGCAGCGGGTTACAGCGGCGCTCAAGGCGGATCCGCGCGTTCGCTCGGTGGCACAGCGGATCGGCCGGGCGGAGCTGAGCGAGGACACCTGGGGCACCAACTACACGGAGTTCGAGGTCGCGCTCCGGCCGTTGAGCGGGGAAGCCGCCGAGCGGATCGAGGACGACCTCCGCGCGATGCTGGCCGGATTTCCGGGGGTGAACTTCGCCATCCGCGGCTTCCTGTCGGAGCGGATCGAGGAGACCCTGACCGGCTCGACCGCGGAGCTGGTGGTCCGGGTCTACGGCGACGACCTGGACAGCCTCGACGTCGCGGCGCGGCGGGTCGCCGGCGTGATGGCCGCGGTGCCCGGCACGACCGACGTGCAGTATGACCCGCCCCCGGTGACTCCGGGCGTGACCGTGCGGCTTCGGCCCGCGGATGTGTCCCGCGCGGGCCTTCGGCCCGACGAGGTGCTCTCGGCGGTGGAGGCGGCGACCCGCGGCGTGGCCGTCGCCCAGGTCTTCGAGGGCAACCGCACGACCGATCTCGTGGTGACGGTGACGCCCGAGTACCGGTCGCGGCCGGAAGACCTCCGCGCCCTCCCGCTGGTCTCGACCGGAGGCCGCCTGGTGCCGTTGGAACGGGTGGCCGACGTGGCGCGGACCAGCGGACGCTCGGTCATCATGCACGTCGGCGCCCGGCGGGTGCAGACGGTCACCGCCAACCTCGCCGGGGCCGACGCCGAGGGGTTGCAGCGCCGGCTGGAGGCGCAGCTCGCCGCCACCCGCCTGCCGGCGGGGATCTATACCGAGCTGGGCGGCACCGGAACAGCCCAGCGCGAAGCTCGAAACGAGCTGCTCCGCAACAGCCTGCTGGCCGCGGCCGGAATCGTGATGCTGCTGTGGCTCGCGTTCGGCGAGCGCAGCCGGCTCCTGCTGGTGCTGGCCAACCTGCCCTTTGCCCTGGTCGGTGGGGTGTTCGCGGTGTTCCTGACCGGCGGACTGCTGTCGCTGGGATCGTTGGTGGGATTCGTGACCCTGTTCGGCATCGCGACCCGAAACGCGGTCATGCTCATTTCCCACTACGACCACCTGGTTCGGCTGGAGGGTCACCGGTGGGGCGCGGAGACGGCGGTCCGAGGCGCGCTGGAGCGGCTGGGCCCGATCCTGATGACGGCGCTGGTGACGGCCCTCGGTCTCCTGCCGCTGGCCCTCGGCAGCGGCGACCCGGGTCGAGAGATCGAAGGCCCGATGGCGATCGTCATCCTGGGCGGTCTGGTCACGTCGACCCTGCTCAGTCTCTTCGTGCTGCCGGCGCTGGCCTGGCGGTACGGACGGTTCGATCGGATGCCGGAGGACCAGGGGGTGTGACCGGCCTCACGCCGGCCACTGCCGATGGGAAGCCACGATATTGTTCGACCTCGACGACGGAGACGACGTGAATCTGACGACGCGCGCGCACGGCCTGCTGCGGATCGTGATCGGCTTTCTCTTCTTTCAACACGGGTACGGGAAGCTCTTCGGAACCCTGCCCGGCGCCATCGAGGCGAGCACACCGGTGCCGCTCGTGAGCCTCATCGGTCTATCGGGAATCCTGGAGGTGTTCGGCGGGCTCCTGATCCTCCTCGGCCTCTTCACCCGCCCGGTCGCGTTCGTCCTCGCAGGGGAGATGGCCGTGGCCTACTTCTACGTCCACGTGCACAAGGGGTTCTGGCCGATCGAGAACGGCGGCGAGCTCGCCGCGCTCTGCTGCTTCGTCTACCTGTTCCTCGCCGCGGCAGGCCCGGGCGCCTGGTCGCTCGATGGCCGAATCGGCCGAGGCCGCCCGGCCGAGTAGCGCTGTCTCAGGTCTGCGCCGGGGTGGTGGAAGGGTCCAGGCGCTCGAACACGCCGCCAAGCCAGCGGACCATCACCCTTGCTTCCACGGCCGCCACGGCCAGCGTTGCGGTCACGGCAGGCAGGACGGCGAACTGTTCGAGGGGACGCTCCATCAGGAGATAAAGGCCGGCTCCAGCCACGGCAGGAGGAAGCAGCACCACGGCCAGGAGGGCCGCGAAGGCGATGAGGACGAGCATGTTCTGTCCCAGCGCTTCGACCCCGCCCGGGCGGCCGCCGCCGATATGGGTCCAGCCCGGCAGGAGCAGCGCCGCGCCGTTGTGCAGCAGCATGCCCAGGCCGTTCACGGCCGGGAGCAGCACCAGGGCCAGCGCCAACAGCGCGGTGCGCATCGGAAGGGCGGGGAGGTCGACCGGATCCGCCAGGAACGCCAGCCACGCGATCAGCAGGAGGCCGAGCTGGAGGCCGGTCAGGACGAGCGCCGAGGAGGCGGTCTCCGCCGCCACCAGCGACGCCCCGCGCAGCGGATAGCTGCGCAGCAGGTCCAGCTTGAGCAGGTCGCCCCGCAGGTCGTTCCGGATCCACTGCGGCCCCGCCACCAGCAGGAACCCGCACCACATCGTCACCAGCCAGCCGAGCGCCTCCGCAGGCGCCGGATCTCCCAGGGTGGCGAGCCAGCCCGCGATCAGTCCTCCGAGGGCGTACACGATCAGGACGACGCGAGTCCGCGGCGACCGGAGCGCGGCGACGGTGTTCTTCCAGGCGATGGCCGTCGCCGGCCGTCCGGTCGGGGCCAAACGCGGCACCGGCAGCCGCAGGCGGCCCGGCGTCGGCGCGATCTGCCGCCGGCCCGCCGGGGCCCGCGCCCGCGCGAACGCGACTTCCGCCGCGGTCTCTTCGAACGCGGCATCGGAGCGGAGCACCCAGACGAAGTGCGCCGCCAGCAGCAGCGCGGCCGGGACGATCGCGTGGAGCCAGTCGTCGCCGCTGCGCGCGACCAGAGGCCGGACCGCCAGACGAAAGGGCGCGAGGGCGACGCCGGCGATCGGTCCCTCCGCCGCGTCGCCCAACGCGGCCAGCCAGGCCACGAGGCCCGCATGCCAGGAGGCCCGCAGTGCCGGGAGCGCATCGGCCACCGCCCAGACCAGCGTGAGCACGACCGCCAGACCGATGGCGAGCGACACCAATCGCCGGCGCGCGCCGTGGCGGCCATGCTCGAGCAGGCTGGTGCGCACGAACGAGGCCCCCAGCCGGTGGAGGCTCAGCGTCGTAAGCAGGATCCACAGCGACAGCGCCCGGACCCAGGCCGAGACGCCCAGCCGCTCCCGGGAGAGCAGGAAGGTCCAGAGCGCCACGTTGAAGAGCACCACCGTCTGATTCACCAGCAGCTTGAAGCGGATGAGCGCGCGCCGCGTCACCGGCCCGGCAAAGAGGAAGGTCACCTCCGCCGGGCTGAACGCGAGCGCGCGCCGCTCGGAGCCGATCACCCAGGCCCACGCCAC
>DASSML010000253.1:0-5817 GCA_035688895.1 Gemmatimonadales bacterium | reverse complement strand
CACGCCGAACACCACGATCAGCAGCATCTGATCCGGGCGGAAGAAGATGAGGTCGCGGAGCGGACCCCCCGCGCTGTCGCGGAAGAGCCGCCACCCGGCCCAGCAGAGCCCGAGCGACAGCAGGCCGCCGAGCAGCCCCTTGAGCGCGCCTTCGAGAAGGAAGGGGCCCCGAATGAACCAGTTGGTGGCGCCGACCAGGCGCATGATGGCGATCTCGCGGGCGCGCTGCAGCAGGGTCAGACGGATGGTGACGCCGATGATCACCACCGCCACGCCGGCGAAGGCCAGGCCGATCACCAGCCCGACCACGCCGGTCACGTTGCGGAGCTGATCCAGCCGCTGCACCCAGTCCCGCCCGAAGCGCACGTCGTCCACGAAGGTGAAGCCCCGGAGCCGATCGGCGACCCGCTCGACCGTCCGGGCGTCGCGGTAGCCCTCCTTCATCCGGACCTCGATCGAGGCGGGGAGGGGGTTCACCTGGAGGTCGCGATAGGCGTCGCGGAACTCGACCAGCTCGTTCCGGGCCCGGGCGAGCGCCTGCTCCTCGGAGACGTAGGTCACCGAGCGGACCTCGGGAAAGGCCGAGATGTCCTGGGTCGCGAGCGCGATCGTCTCGGCCGGTGTTCCGCGGAATACGAAGGCGACGATCTCCACCCGCTCCTCGATGCCGCGCAGCGCCTCGCGCAGGTTGATCGCCACCAGGCCGAAGAGCCCGAGGGTGAAGAGGGAAAACGCGATGGTGGTAATGGACAGGGCGGACAGGAGCGGGGCCCGACGGAAGGAGAGCAGGGCCTCGCGGGTGAGCAGCCTCACGACGGCATCTCCGACTCCGCCGACTCCGGCTCGTCCGCCTGGCTGTCGTACACCACGCCGCCCTCGCGCAGCTCGATGATCCGATAGGGCGCCTGGCGCACCAGGTCGAGGTCGTGGGTCGCCATCACGACCACGGTGCCCCCGGCGTTGATGTCGCGCAGGAGCTGGAAGACGCCGCGGGTGGCCCGCTCGTCGAGATTGCCGGTCGGCTCGTCGGCGACGAGAATGCTGGGATCGTTCACCAGCGCCCGCGCGATGGCGACCCGCTGCTGCTCGCCGCCAGAGAGCTCGCGGGGGTAGGCGCGGCTCTTGGCCGAGAGGCCGACCTGGGTCAGCACCCGCATCACGCGCGCCGCGATGGTGTCCCGACGGGCGCCCGTCACCTCGAGTGCGAAGGCGATGTTCTCGGCCACGCTCCGGTCCTCCAGCAGCCGGAAATCCTGGAACACGATGCCCAGCCGGCGGCGGAGCCGGGGGATCTCGTCCGCCCGGAGGTCGCTCACACTGTAGCCGGAGACGCGCACCTCGCCGCTGGTGGGCCGCTGCTCGGCGAAGAGCAACTTCAGGATGGTCGACTTGCCCGCGCCGGAGTGGCCGGTGAGAAAGACGAACTCGCCCTTGGCCACGCGGAAGGAGACGTCCTTCAGGGCAAGGGCACCGTTGGGATACGACTTGTAGACGTGGGCGAAGCGGATCACGGAAGATGAAGCTAACGGATGCGAGCGGGAGAATAAACGGGGAACGGCGAAAGGGGAAAGGAGAAAGGGGAAGGAAGCGCAGGAGGAAGTCTGTCGTGCGCTCCTTCCCCCTTCACCTTTCCCCTTTCCCCCTACCGTCCCACCGCCTGCCGCAGATCCTCGATGATGTCCTCCGCGTCCTCGAGCCCGCAGCTCAGCCGGAGGAAGCCGTCGGGAATGCCGATCGCCGCGCGGCCGTCGGGGCCGAGGTCCTTGTGCGAGGTGAGGCGGGGCTCGGAGACCAGGCTCTCGACCCCGGCCAGGCTCGGCGCGTGGGCGATGAGCTTGAGCCGCTTGAGCGCGCGCTCCGTCGCCGAAACGCCGCCGCTGAGCTCGAGGCCCACCATCCCGCCGAAGCCGGCGAGCGCCGACCGGGCGTGCTTGTAGTCGGGATGAGACGACAGGCCGGGGTAGTGCACCCGCGCAAAGGCGCCGTGCGCCTCCGCCCACTGGGCCACTGCCAGCCCGTTGGCGTTGTGTCGCTCCATCCGCAGCGCGAGGGTGCGCATGCCCCGGTCGATCAGCCAGGCGGTGTGCGGATCGATCGCCTGCCCCCACACGTGAAGCAGCCGGCGCACCTCCTCGACGAACGATGCCGATCCCGCCACGGCCCCGGCCACCACGTCGCTGTGGCCGTTGAGGTACTTGGTGGCGCTGGTGATGACCACGTCGGCCCCGTGCTCCAGCGGGCGGAAATTGATCGGGCTGGCGAAGGTGCCGTCCACCAGGAGCGCGAGCCCGAATTCCCGTGCCACGTGGGCGATCGGGCCCAGGTCCACCACCCGCATGAGCGGGTTGGTCGGCGTCTCCACGAAGATCGCGCGGGTGGTCTTCCGCACCGCCTTGCGCCACTGCCGCGGATGCGCCGGGTCGGCGTAGGTCACCTGCATTCCCAGCCGGGTCAGCTCCTCGTCGAAGAGCCGCCGGGTGCCGCCGTAGATCCAGCTGCTGCTGATGAGGTGCTCGCCCGGGCGGAGGACCGCGAGGTGCGCCAGCGCCGTCGCGCCCATGCCGCTGGCGCAGAAGAGCGCCTCCTCGGCGCCCTCCAGCAGGGCGTACTTCGTCGCCAGCGCGACCTGGTTGGGGGTGTTCCCGTACCGGGTGTAGAGGACCTCCTCCTCCGACCCGACCGGATTGGTGAAGGTGCTGCTCTGTACGACGGAAGGAGCGATCGGGGTCCAGTCGGGGCGGCGGCGCGGAGTGCCGTGGATGGCCGTGGTGGAGAGGCCGAACCGCCGGAGACTCATGCCGTGCGGAGCGGCCGGTAGCGGACCCCGTCGGAGCGGAGGAGCCGGTGCGCCACCAGCGCCTGCAGCGCCTCGCGGGCCCGACCCTCGGACCAGCCAAGGGCCGCGGCCAGCTCCGCCGGCGACGCGCCGTCCTGCTCGATCAGCGTGTCGAAGGCCGCGCGCGCGTCGGCGCTGGCCCAGCCCAGCAGGCAGGGCGCCTCCGCCCCGTACAGGGTCGCCGTGACGGCCAGGCGATGGTGGGTGAGCACGTGCTCGATCGCCTCGTGCTGCTCCTCCCGCAGCCCGCGCAGCACCAGAAACGGCGGCGAGGTGACCGGCTCGGCGAGCAGGAGTTTGGCCACGACCTCGTCGGCGCAGCTCAGGTCTAGCAGCTCGACGTCGGAGAAGTCCAGCCACGCGGTATGGCAGGTGGAGTGGGCCAGCGCCGCCTCGATGCGCCCTCTGACGGCGGCGCCGGTGGGACGGGTGACCAGGCAGGAATAGGGCAGCGTCACCGTCTCCCGGAGCAGGCGGCCGATGCGGATGGTCTCGATCATCGCGACTCGGCTTCCTGCGCGGGGATGATGATCTGCACCTGAGCTCCGGGGAAGTAGGGCAGGTGTTCGCTGAGTGGGACGTCCTCGTCCCAGGGCGGGATGATCGTGAGCCGCGCCGTGCCGCTCCGGATCGAGATCTTGCCCTTCCACTGGTCGAGGAACCGCTTGATGAACGCCAGTCCCTGGCCTCGTCCCGGGTCCCGGAACCGGCTCACGCCTTGAATCAGAGCCGCCTCCAGCGCGGTGCCGTCGCCCCAGCGCTCGCCGAACCGCTTGGCGTGGGTGCTCTCCAGCGAGCGCCGAAAGCCGACCCCGCCGTCGCTCACCGCGATCACCACCACCCGCCGTCCCAGACGGCGGCGGAAGGTGTACGCCTGCACCGCCACCCAGCCACTGGTGCCGGCGTGCTCCACAATATTCTGGCACGCTTCCGAAAGCGCCATAGTGAAGCGCAGCGTCGCCTTGAGCTCGAGGCCGAGCTCGCCGTGCAGGATGCGGGTCGCCCCTTCGGAGATCTTCCCGACCACCTCGTGCACGTCCTCGGTGGCCCGCACCGGGGTCACGTCCAGCAGCACATCCGACGGCCCGGTGGCCGGCGGCCGGGGCACCTTGCCGTGCAGCTCGAACAGGTCGGCCGCGTGGTGGAAGAAGCCGGCCCGGGCCCAGTACCGCTTGACCTCGTCGTTCTGCGGCACGGTAAAGAGCGGCTTGTCCCGCTTGGCCTCGGCCAGGGCCTGGCCGGCGGTGAGCATGCCGATCAACCCGTACGGCGACGCCCACTGCGCCGCCCGTGCGTCGATGAGCAGCTTCTCCTCCGGCGGCCAGCTCCCGAATCCGGCGGCGAACTGATCGAAGCTCCTGTCGTCGAGCTGGGCGGGGACCTCGACCACCCGGCTCATGGCGCCACCAGCTCGCCCCGCAGGTGGTTCACCAGCCCGCCGGCCCCGCGGAACGCCACGTTGCGCGCGGCCATCGCGTTGGCATGGGTGAGGGCGGCCTCGACGCCGTCGCCGCCGAAGAGGCGGGCCGCGGCCGCGGCGCCGAAGACGTCGCCGCAGCCGGTCGGGTCGAGCGCGTCCACCGCCGGCGCGGCGAGGAGGGAGGTGCGCAGGGTGGCCGAGTCGGCTCCGGGCCCATGCTCGCCCCAGCCGTCGAATCCAGGCGCCGCGACGTAGGCGGCGCCGCGGGGGCCCAGGGTCACCACCAGAAGCGAGGTGCCGGCGGCGATCGCCTCCGCGGCGAGGCCGAGCGGATCGGGCGAGAGCTGGTGCATCTCTTCCTCGTTGAGCTGGACCACGTCGAAGCAGCCGAGCCATTGGGCGGCGTCGGAGAGCGGCTGCAGCACCCGAATGCCGTCGTGCTGCATCCCCAGGAACAGGCTGTGCAGGTCGGCGTAGATGGGACCGCGGAAGCCCTGGCGCAGCGCCTGGGCGGTGCCCAGGGTGAGCTCGAACCCGGAGATGAAGTTGAGGTAGAGTGCGTCCAGATCCGCCACCATGGGCCCGAGCTCACTCCAGGTCCAGGCCGGCACGCCGCCCGACATCCGCTCCGTCCGCCGCTCCCGGGAGAGGTAATGCAGCACCACCCGGTTGTTGGCCACGGGCACCTCGACGCAGCGTGCCCCGGGCGCGAGTCGGCGAAGGCTCCCGAGCAGCGGCTGGGCCCGTGCGGCCAGGTCGTGACCCACCTTGATGAGCGGGACGATCTCCCAGCCGGGTGCCGCGCTGGCGTCCAGCGCGGCCAGGGCGTACGCGATGCCGCCCCATTCCTCGACCGGCGGCACATGCGGATCGCGGTAGATCTGATCCCAGACCAGCGATCCGAGGATCCCGACCTTACGCATGCTGGCGGGCGTCGAGGAACACCTTCGCCGCGCCATAGACCCCGGCGGTGCCGCTCAGCTCTCCCGGCACGATGCGGCAGGCGGCGACCGCCGGCTTGAACGCCCGGCGGGCGATCTCCCGCCGGAGGGGCACGAACAGATGGTCGCCGGCCTGGGTCACCCCGCCGCAGACCACCACGACCTCGGGATTGAACACGTTGAGCAGGTTGGCAATCCCGGTTCCCAGGAAGCGGGCCGTGTCGTTCACGACCTCGAGCGCGATCTCGTCGCCGGCCTGGGCCGCCTCGTAGACCGTCTGCGCGGTGATACGGCCCAGCTCGCCGTTCACCATGGCCGTGAGCCGGCTCTCCGCCCCGGCCTCGAGCGCCTCCACCGCGCGAATCGCGATGTTGGGCCCCGAGGCGTAGGCCTCAAGACAGCCGTAGTTGCCGCACTTGCAGCGGCGACCCTCGGTATCGATCGTGGCGTGGCCGATTTCGCCGGCGACGTCCGAGGCGCCGTGGTAGAGCTTGCCGTCGAGAATGAGGCCGCCTCCCACCCCGGTGCCGATGGTGATCCCGATCGCGTGGCGGCTGCCGCGGGCCGCGCCCACCCACCACTCGCCCAGCACGGCGCAGTTGGCGTCGTTGTCCAGCTCG
>DASSML010000252.1:0-4625 GCA_035688895.1 Gemmatimonadales bacterium | reverse complement strand
CGGCGGACGTTGCTCGTGGACGCCGACCCGCAGGGGAACGCGACCAGCGGGCTCGGCATCGCCAAGCTCGAGCTCCAGAGCTCCCTCTACGACGCGCTGGTCGAGGGTCGGCCGGCTCGGGAAGTGGTGCTCCCGGTGCCCAGCCTACCCTACCTCAGCGCGGTGCCCGCGACACAGGACCTGGTCGGCGCCGAACTGCAGCTGGTCGAGCGTGAGGGCCGCGAAGCCGCGTTGCGCAACGTGCTCCAGCAGTTCGACGGCGACTACGACTTCATCGTCGTCGACTGCCCGCCCTCGCTCGGACTGCTGACACTCAACGTCCTCACGGCCGTGCAGGGGCTGATCATTCCCATTCAGTGCGAGTACTACGGACTCGAGGGAATCTCCCAGCTCCTCAACACCGTGCGCCTGGTCCAGCAGAACTTCAATCCCGGCCTCGCCATCATCGGCGTGCTCCTCACTATGTACGACAGCCGTCTCAACCTCTGTCGTCAGGTCGCGGAAGACGCCAAGGAATATTTCGGGCCCAAGGTGTTCGACACGCCGATCCCCCGAAACGTCCGCCTCGCCGAGGCGCCCAGCTTCGGCAAGCCGATCCTGCTCTACGACGTGCAGTCCGTCGGGGCCAAGAGCTATCTCTCCGTCGCCCAGGATCTGGTGCGCCGTCTCGAAGCGCCCGCCTCGCTCGAAACGTCATCCGAACCGCTGCCCGAGGTGACCACATGACCGAGACCAAGCGGTTGGGTCGTGGACTCGAAGCGCTGCTCGGGCCGGTCTCGCGGGAGCAGGCCGAAGCGGCGGGCACGCTCCGCGAGCTGCCGATCGCGCAGGTGCGGCCCAATCCGTACCAGCCGCGCACCCGCATCGATGAGCCGGCGCTGGCGGAGCTCGCGGAGTCGATGGAGGCGTCGGGACTGCTGCAGCCGGTCGTGGTCCGATCCCAGGGCGGCGGCTACGAGCTGATTGCCGGCGAGCGGCGGTGGCGCGCTGCTCAGCGCCTGGGCTGGAGCAAGATCCCCGCGGTCGTGAAGGACGTGGACGATCGCACGCTGCTCACCCTGGCGTTGATCGAGAACCTCCAGCGCGACGATCTCTCGCCGATCGACGAGGCGGCCGGGTACCGGCGCCTGGGCGAGGAATTTCAGCTGGGGCATGCCGAGATCGCCCGCGTCGTCGGCCGAAACCGCTCGACCATCGCCAATCTGCTCCGGCTGCTGCAGCTGCCCGATGAAGTCCAGGCCATGCTGCATGACGGCCGACTGACTGAAGGACATGCCCGTGCCCTCCTGGGCGTGAGCGATGCCGAGCGCCAGCTGGCGCTGGCGCGTCAGGCGGTAGAGCAGGGCTGGTCGGTGCGGGAGGTCGAGGCGGTCGTGGCGGGGCAGCGTCCCCGCGCGGGCGGCAAGCCGGGACGCCGCGGTGCGCCGACGGCAAAGGCACCCAGCGCGGACGGGAAACGGGTGGAGGACGCGCTCCGCAAGCGCCTGGGCACCGACGTCCGGGTCACCGCCCGACGCCGAGGCCGCGGCCTGGTCACCATCAGCTACTACTCCAACGACGACCTCGCGCGACTGCTCGAGCTGATTCTCGGCAGCCCCTTCGAGGGATGACCCGCCGCTCTCGCGGCATCACCGTCGTCATCCAGCGGGACGGGGTGACGCGGTCGCAGTCAGTCCGCCTCTCCCTCTGGACCGTCAGGCTCGCCCTGCTCGGCGGGGTCTGCGTCCTCGCCGGCCTCGGACTCCTGGCGGTGCTGTACCTTCCGATCGTCCGCGCGGCCGCCCGCGTCCCGGGGCTCGAGCGGCAAGTGGCCCGGCTTACCTCCGACAACGCCAAAGTGCGGCAGCTCTCGATCGAGCTCGACAGCGTCGAGATGCGGTACGGCCAGCTCCGTCAGATGATCGGGGCGGACATCGTGCGCGATCCGCTGGCGCTGTCCTCCAGTCTCCCGCTCGCTCCGACGGTGTTGGCCCGGGTTGGCGACGCGCCCCGGCCTCCGGGTCCCGGCCCGACGGTACCGCGGGAGTGGCCGCTCGACGAAGCCGGCTACGTCACCAGGGGGCAGGTGGGAACCGGGACGCAGGAGGAAGCGCACCCCGGAGTGGATATCGCGGTGCCGGTGGGCTCCCTGGTCAGGGCGGCCGGCGGGGCTACCGTGGCCCAGGTTGGTGAGGATCCGGAGTACGGGCAGTTCGTGTTGCTCACTCACCCGGAAGAGTATCAGACGATGTATGGCCACCTTTCGCGCATCATCGTGACAGCTGGGCAGGAAGTCGAAGCTGGACAAGTGATTGGCTTAAGCGGAAACAGCGGGCGTTCGACCGCTCCGCATCTCCATTTCGAGATCCGGCAGCGGGGGACGTCCCTGGATCCACGGACCATGGTCAAACAGGGGGGGTAATGGGCATCTTCTCGAACCCTGCGAGGGACGAGCAGGGCAACGAGCTGCGGCGCCGCAAGACCGACCAGATCCCGTTTTCGATCATCGCCAGCGATATGACGGTCATCGGCGATCTCGAGACCGAAGGGGTCGTCCGCATCGAGGGTCGGGTCAAGGGAACAGTCAGGGGGGGCGCACAGGTGTTGGTAGCCACCGGGGCGGTGATCGAGGGGGACCTCCATACCCAGGAAGCCGTCATCGCCGGCCAAGTGTCGGGCAGCATCCGGGCCAGCGACCGGGTTGAGCTCCAGGGCTCCGCCATCGTGGCGGGGGACATCCACACCCCGCGGATCGCGATCGTCGAAGGCGCCAAGGTGACCGGAGAGGTCAAGATGGACATGGCGGCCCCGTTGGATACCCACAAATAGTTGACAATGTCGCTAAGTGTGTGGATATCAAGCCGTTTTGGTACGTCCATAGGCAATTTGGTGACATCGCTGTCGCGCAAGTGGCTCATTGGTGGTGTGTTGGTGTCGTTGTCGGCGTGCGGAGGCCGAGGCAAGGAGGCCGGCATGCGCGTCGGCCTCATCACGCCTGGCTCCGTCGCCGATGCAGCCTGGAACTCCGGTGCATACCAAGGGCTCACCTGGATTCATGACTCCCTTGGTCTCCCCGTCAGCCACGTCGAAGCCAGGACACCGGCCGAACAGGATGAGGCGCTGCGCGCGTACGCCGCCCAGGGGTACGCCCTCGTCTTCGCCCATGGTTTCGAGTTCCAGGATGCGGCCGAGCGAGTGTCCGCGGAGTATCCCGCCACCACCTTCATCATTACGTCCGGACGCCGGGTCCACGGCCGGGTGGCGCCGCTGATCTTTCGGCTGGAGGAGGCGAGCTACCTGGCCGGCATGGTGGCCGGGACGCTCACCAAGAGCAACGTGCTCGGCTTCGTGGGTGGGATCGAGCTGCCGCCGATCGAGGCCGCGTACCAGGGCTGGGTGAACGGGGCGACCGCGGTGAATCCCAGGGTTCGTTCGCGGAAGGTCTATCTCAACAGCTTTGACGACGCCGCGGCCGGGCGAGAGGCGGCGCTCGCGCTGATCCGCGCCGGCGCGGACATGTTCCACCACAACGCCGACCAGGCGGCGCTGGGCGTCTTTCAGGCGGTCAAGGAGAGCCCGGGCGTGTATCTGTTCGGCTCCAATGCGGACCAGGCGCACCTCGCGCCGGAGCGGGTGGTGGGTAGCGCCGTGATCGACCTGCCCCGAGCCCTCCTTCTGGTAGCCCGGGAGCTGAAGGAAGGCCGCTTCACCCCCAAGGTGGAATCGTTCGGACTCGAAAGCGGCGTGGTGCGGTACGTTCCCAATCCGGCCCTCGATTCGCTGATTCCCGCCGGTCTCAACGCCAAGCTCAAGGCCGCGGCCGACTCGATCGCCGCCGGCACGCTGATCGCCGCGCCGCGTCCCAAGTCGATGGAGGCGCTGCGCGCGGTCCGTCGGCGGCCGGCCTGAGCATGCCCGGCGTCCCCCTCGGCGAGCTGGTCTCCTACCTCAACGAGTACCTTCGCATCCGCGACGTGCCGGACGAGCGGAACGCCGTCAACGGGCTGCAGGTCGAGAACTCCGGCACGGTCAGCCGCATCGTCGCGGCGGTGGATGCATCGCAGGCCACGATCGACGGCCTGTCCTCCGCCACGGCAGGGAGTCTCCTGCTGGTCCACCATGGGCTGCTGTGGGACGGCAACGTCCCGCTCACCGGCCGCCGCTTCCGGCGGGTGGCCGCCCTCCTGGAGCACGACGCCGCGCTCTACGCGGCGCACATTCCGCTCGATCTCCACCCCGAAGTGGGCAATAATGTCGTCCTTGCAGAACGGCTGGGGATCGAGGTAGGCGGATGGTTCGGTGACTATCGCGGCAGCGCGCTCGGCGTCTGGGGGCACGCCGGCGCCCGGCACCCTACCCGGGAGGCGCTGGTGGCCGAGGTGAACCGAGCCCTGGGGACGTTCACCCCGGGAGCCCGCCTGATTCCCGGTGGGCCGGAGCGGGTCTCCCGGGTCGGCATCATCACCGGCGGAGCCGGCAGCATGATCGGCGCGGCCCGGGACGCCGGGCTCGATACCTACATCACCGGCGAGGGCGCGCACCACACCTACTTCGACGCGGTGGAGTGGGGGATCAACGTGATCTACGCCGGTCACTACGCCACGGAAACGCTGGGCGTGCAGGCCCTGGCTTCGCACCTGGGAGAG
>DASSML010000251.1:0-3725 GCA_035688895.1 Gemmatimonadales bacterium | reverse complement strand
TCCCGCAACTCCCGCAGGTCCCACGTGTCGCCCTTGCCGATGCCGGCGCGTTGCTGCGGGTTCGACGCGAGATAAATCCCCAGCTGCTTCAACGCCTCGTCCTTGTCACCGAGCTGGGTGCGCAGCACCGCTTCGTAGTATGCCAGGTCGTGGGTCGGGTCCACTTCGGGGTTGCCCCGCGACCGAAGTGCCACCGCCCGGGCGCTGTCGGGCAACCCCGCCCTCACCAACGCCATGCCCACCAGCATCTGTCCGTAGAGCGTGTGGTAGGGTCGCAGGTTCGGCGGCGTGGTCTGCACGAACTCGCCGAGGAGCTTCCACGCCTTTGCGATGTCGGGCTTCTGCCCCTTCATCCCCATCATGCTGAGCCGGCACTCGGTGAAGCGGTAGTAGTCCGGGAACCGCCGGTAGCCCTCCTCGCACCAGTGTGCGGCCTCGACCTGATCCTCGCTGTCGTACGAGGTGGTATAGAGCCGATAGAGCGTCTGCTTCGCCGAGGAGAGGTAGGGATCGGCCTCGTAGGAGCGGAGCGCCGCGAGCTTGGCCTCCGCCGTGTTACCCTGGCCAATGAGGAGATGACTCAGGACCGTCCAGGCCCAGGCTGCGGTCGGCTTGGCGGTCACCGCGGCCCGGAGGTCTGCTTCGGCCGAGGTGACCAGTTTCTTCGAGGTCGCCGGGTCGGGGTCGAGATTGAGCAGCCAGCGCAGATACTCGAGCGTGCCCCTGAGCTCCAGCCCGTCCGGGTCGTTGGGCTTGAGCTGCAACGCCTTGTTCGCCTGCTCCAGTCCCCGCTCGGTCCAGGTGGAGTAGTACGTCTTGTCGAAGGTCGCGATCAGGTCCGTCTGGTGGTAAGCCAACCAACCGCGCTCTATCGGGGCCGCCGCCCAGTTGGGATCCAGGTTTTGCGCCTGGGTCAGCAGCGTGTCGGCCTGGGCGAGGTGCCGGGCCGCCGCGGCCGTATCCCCCGAGGCGAGCAGGGTCTCGAGATCCTTGCTGAGCCCGCCCGCACGCTGTAGCAGCTCCCACGCCTTGGTGTTGCTGGTCCCGACCCGGACCTGGTCCAGCTCGATCTCCTGGCCCAGCCGCTGCCGGAGGAAGAGCGCCACCTCCTTCGCCACATCGTCCTGCAGCGCGAAGACCTCGGTCTTCGGCCGCTCCACCGTCTGGCTCGCGATCTCTTCGCCGTTGGCCGCGTTGACCAGAGAGACGCTCACCCGCAGCCGGTCGCCCGACTGCGCCACCGTCCCTTGGACCAGGGTGCCGCTCTTGAGCGCCCGACCGATGCTGTCGGTCGTCACCGTGGTGTGCCGGAAGGGGGCGACACCGTTGCGGGAGATCACCTGCAGCCCCTTTACCCCGCTCAGCTCATGGATCAGCGCTTCGGTGAGACCGTCACCGAGGTAGCTGAGCGAATCGGCCAGGCCGCGGTTCTCGAAGTACATCACCGCGATCCGGTTCTTGTCGAGCGACGCGTCCTCCGCCGCCTTGGTGCCCCCGGCGGAGTGTCCCTTGAGCCGCCAGACCCCGATGCCGACGGCCGCCAGGAGGACCAGGCCGGCGGTGGACCAGAACCGGATCCCCTTGGCCATCGCGAACGGGGTGATCCGGGAGGTCCGGATGAGCGGCGTCTGTGCCGTGGCGGTGGCCGCGGCGGCTGCCGGCTCGGTCGCCTCCGGGGGCGGTTCCACCGCCGGCACGTTGCCCCGGGTGGTACGGCTGGTCCGCCGGACCGCCTGCATCCCCCGCGACGAGGTGCGGCGTGTGGCCAGCGTCGGCTCCAGGTCCGCCAGGGTGTCGACGAACTCCTGCATGGTCTGGAACCGGTCGGCCGGGGTCTTCTCCAGCGACGTGAAGACCGCGTCCTCCAGCTCGTCCGGGACCGACTGCCGCACGATCTGCAGGCTGGGAACCTGCTCCATCGAGTGCCGGGCCATGATGGCGCGGCTGTTGGGCCCATCGAACGGCGGCTGCCCGGCGAGAAGCTCGTAGAGCACGCAGCCGAGGCTGTAGACGTCGCTCCGGGCGTCGGCGTGATCCGAGCCCAGCGCCTGTTCCGGGCTCATGTAGTGGGGTGTACCCACCGCCATACCGGTCTGGGTCAGCTTCTCGCCGGCGGCATCCATCGCGCGGGCAATGCCGAAGTCGGCCACCAGGGCGTGGCCGTTCTGGAGGAGGATGTTCTCCGGCTTGATGTCCCGGTGGACCACCCCATGCTCGTGGGCGAAGGCCAACCCCTCGGCCGCCTCCCGGGTGATCCGTACCGCGTCGTAGAGCGGGAGCTGCTGCTCGCGCTCGAGCCGGCCCCGGAGCGACTCCCCCTCGATGAACGGCATGACGTAGTACAGCACGCCCTGGGCGTCGCCCGAGTCGTAGAGCGTCAGGATGTTGGGGTGCTGGAGGTTGGCCGCGAGCTGGATCTCGCGCAGGAAGCGGTCCGCCCCGATGGAGGCGGCCAGTTCGGCGCGGAGGGTCTTGATGGCGACCTGGCGGCCGTGCCTGAGGTCCTTCGCCAGGAACACCGTCGCCATGCCGCCTTCGCCCAGCAGCTTCTCGACCTCGTAACGGTCGCTGAGCGCCGAGCGAAGAAGTTCCAGAACGTCAGCCACTTAGGGCCTCGGGCCAGGAGAGCGGGGATGGATCCTTAAGATAAGCCGGTGGAGGTGAACCGGGCCACCAGATCCAGGGCCTGTCCCGCCGCGGCCCCGGCCGCCGCGTGGTCGAAGATGCACCAGGCTTCCCCTTCGACGCCCGCGATGGCGTCCCCCAGCCTCATGGAGACGCCAGTAGCTCGGGTCGGTCCACCCGCCTGGCGCCCCATCCTCAGGTGGCTGGCCCGGGCGGTCGATAGAACGAGGAGTTGATCTGGACGGCAGGGAAGGGCGGTGTACCGCTGTAGTTGGCGGGGCGGGCTAGACCTGGGCGCCGGTGATCGCCTCCCGCATCGCCGCGGCCGACTGCCAGCGATCGTCGGGCTGCTTGGCCAGAGCCCTGCCGATTCCCGCGGCCATCTCGGGAGGAACATCGGCCCGGAGCGCGCGCAGGTCCGGCGGCGTCTGGGTCAGGTGCAGCTGCAGGACCACGGCCTCGTTCTTGTGGACGAACGGCGGCTGGCCGGCGAGGCATTCGAAGAGCACGCACCCCAGGCTGTAGAGATCGCTGCGTCGGTCGAGCTCCTGGACGGCGGTGATCTGTTCCGGGCTCATGTACGTCGAGGTGCCGACCGCGATCCCCGAGCGGGTGAGCCGATCGCTGCCGGAGGCGGCCACCGCCCGGGCGATGCCGAAGTCGAGCAGCACGGCGCCCTCGCTGGAAAGGACCACGTTGTCCGGCTTGACGTCCCGGTGGACGATCCCCTGCCGGTGGGCGTGATCGAGCGCGTCGAGCAGGTCGTCGGCCAGGCGGACCGTCTCCGCGATGCTCATCTGCCGGTTCCGGGCCAGGTGCTCGCGGAGGGTCGGGCCCTCGACGAAGGTCATGACGAAGTAGACGATCCAGTCCTGCTCACCGGAGTCCAGCAGGCGGGCGATGTGCGGATGGTCGAGCTGCTTGGCCAGCTTGATCTCGCGCAGAAAGCGGTCGGCCGCGACGCTGACCAGCAGCTCCGGATGGAGCACTTTGAGGGCGACCGACTTGCCGTCGGCACCGCGCGCGAGGTAGATGCGTGCGTTGCCGCCCTTGCCGATCTCTCGCTCGACGTCGTAGCGCCCTTGGAAGGCGGTACGGAC
>DASSML010000250.1:0-2946 GCA_035688895.1 Gemmatimonadales bacterium | reverse complement strand
ACGATCTTGTGCTTGCACTTGAGGCAGGTGCGGGTCTCGCCCTCGGCCTTGCTGACCTTCTTCTCCATGCCGACGAAGCCGCAATTCGGACAGGTGTCGGGCACCGGCTTGTTCCAGGTGGAGAAATCGCAGGCCGGGTAGCGCACGCAGCCCCAGAAGGACTTGCCCCGCTTGGTGCGCCGCTCGGCGAGGTCGCCCACGTCGCACTTGGGGCACTTGATCCCCATCGGGATGGCGCGGGTCCCCTTGCACGCCGGATAGGTGGTGCAGGCGAGAAACTCGCCGAACCGCCCGGTCTTGATCACCATCGGCGAGCCGCAGAGATGACACTTCTCGTCGGTCGGCCGATCCGGCGTCTTGGCCTTCTTGAGCGACTTCACGTAGTCGCAGGTGTCCTTGTACTTCACGCAGGCCAGGTAGGGCCCGAACCGGCCGGTGCGGAGCTCGATCTGGGAGCCGCACTTGGGACAGCGCTCCTTGGCGATGTCTTCCGCGCTCAGCCCGTAGGCGGCGGTCACCAGCGCGTTCATGTCCACCGCGCCGAGCGCCTTGTTGAACGGGCCGTAGAAGTCCTGCAGGACCGCCTGCCAGCCCAGCTCCCCTTCCTCCACCCGGTCGAGCTCCGTCTCCATGCCGGAGGTGAACTCGACGTTGAAGATCTCGGGGAACTTCCCGATCATGATCTTCTCCACCGTCTCGCCCAGCTCGGTGGGGAAGAACCGGCGCTGATCCACCTTCACGTACTCTCGCGCCGAGAGGGTGGAGATGATGGCGCTGTAGGTGGAGGGGCGCCCGATGCCCAGGCGCTCCAGCTCCTTCACCAGGCTCGCCTCGCTGAACCGCGGTGGCGGCTCGGTGAAGTGCTGCGACGGGGTGATCTCGCGGACCTCCACCGTGTCGCCCTGGTTGAGCGGCGGGATGGGCGGGAGGTCCTCCACCTGGCGGCCCTCCTCCTTCTCCCGGCCCTCGGTGTAGAGCACGTGGTAGCCGTCGAAGATCATGACCGAGCCGGTGGCGCGGAACAGATACTTGCCCAGGTCGAACTCGACCACCGTCATGTCATACTGCGCCGGCGTCATCTGCGAGGCCATGAAGCGCTGCCAGATGAGCTGGTAGAGCCGGAACTGGTCGGGCTCGAGGAACTTCTGCACCTCCTCGGGCCGCCGGCGCACGTCGGTGGGCCGGATCGCCTCGTGGGCGCCCTGTACCCGGGCGTTCTTCCGGTCGCTGTAGACGTTGGGCGCATCGGGCAGGTAGCGCTTGCCGTACTGCTGCTGGATCAGCTCCCGCGCGGAGGCCACGGCGGTATCGGCCACGCGCACCGAGTCGGTCCGCATGTAGGTGATGAGGCCGACCGCGCCCTCGTTGCCCACCTCGATGCCCTCGTAGAGGTCTTGCGCCGCCCGCATGGTGCGGCGGGAGCTGAAGCCCAGCTTCTTGGCCGCCTCCTGCTGCACCGTGCTGGTGGTGAACGGCGCCGCCGGCCGCTTGTTGCGGCGGCGCTTCTCGACCTTGGAGACGACGAACGGAAGGCTCCGCACCGCGTCCACCACGGCGCGCGCCTCGGCCTCGCTCCCGAGCACGGGCTTGTGGCCGTCGATCTTGGCGAGCGAGGCCTCGAAGGTCTGGCCACCGGAGGCGCAGAGCGCCTCGATGGTCCAGTACTCCTGCGGCTTGAAGGCGCGGATGTCCCGCTCACGCTCCACGATGAGGCGGAGCGCCACGGTCTGGACCCGGCCGGCGGAGAGCCCGGTCTTGATGGTCCGCCAGAGGATCGGGCTGGCCTTGTAGCCGACCAGCCGGTCGAGGATCCGGCGGGCCTGCTGCGCCTCGACCTTCTTCTCGTCGATGGCGGTGGGGCTTTCCATGGCCGCCACGACCGCGTCGCGGGTGATCTCCTCGAACAGCACCCGGTGCACCGGCACCCGCTTGGCCGGGGTGATCTGGTCGGCCACGTGCCAGGCGATCGCTTCGCCTTCCCGATCGGGGTCGGTGGCGAGATAGATGGTAGAGGCGGTCTTGGCGGCCTTCTTGAGCTCGGCCAGCGTTTTGGTCTTGCCCTTGATGGTGACGTACTTGGGCTCGAACCCGTTGTCGACGTCCACACCCAGCTCGCGGGTGGGCAGATCGCGCAGGTGGCCGATCGTCGCCTTCACGTCGTAGCCCCGCCCCAGGTACTTCCCGATGGTCTTGGCCTTGGTGGGCGACTCGACGATGACGAGCGCGTCTCCCTCGCGGGCCGCGGCCCGGACCCGAGGCTTTTCGGCCTTGGGCTTGGCGCGTCCGGCCGCCTTCTTGGCGGGCTCCTCGGCCTTGGCGGCCTTGGCAGGAGCCGCGCGTTTCACCGTTCGTTTCGGGGCGGTCGCCATGTCTCCAGTCTAATCCCTGGGCGTCATCGGGTGGTCAACGTCGGGCGTACAAGAAAGACGCCCGGCCGGGCGGATGCAAGGAGCGGTGTCGTAAGTGATTTCCAGGTAGGAAGTTACGGACCAGCCTCACTGCCACCCGCCGAATCGCCGCGCCAGCGCCGTCACTTCGGCTGCCACTTCGGCGGCCGGGCGCTTGCCCGCGGCTACCTCATAATCAGCGAGCCGGTAGAACGGTTCCCGGTCCTTGAGCTGGGCCTTGAGCCGCTCTTCCGGATCGCTCCCGGCGAGGAGGGGGCGGAGCTCGCTCTGGGCGATCCGCTGGGCCGCCACTGCCGGCGCGCACTGTAGATAAAAGGTAAGGGACTTCGTCTTGCCGGTCTCCATCTGGCCCGGCTGGGCGGCCCAGCCGGCCCCGGGCACGATGACCGACGGCCCTTCCGCGGCCCAGGCCGCGACCACCGCGTCCCGCTCGATCCGGCGGAACTCGGGCTCGCCCAGCATGCCGAACATCTGGCTCACAGGCATGCCGATCTGCCGGACCAGGAGCAGGTCGATGTCGAACAGGGTGACCCCGAGC